>NZ_JAUBTO010000030.1:0-24709 GCF_036702495.1 Microcoleus sp. C2D2
AACCGTACTAACTCCTGAGAAATACCCGTAATAGGCGCCCACTTTATGAGCCTATTCACCCAAGTTAGAGTAGTTTTTACTCGATGGTCGAGCGTCGGAGCTAACCAGCCTTTTTTACGGGTTCTATTGAGAAATCGTGGTTGACGATAACGAGTTTTACGAGGCCGCCGATTACGACGAATGGCTCTGCGGGATGCCAATGAATCTTTGATCGCTTGCCCGCGATGGGTTAATTCAGCACCCCAGATAACCGCATCATTCGAGAGTAATGCTATGCCAGTAGTTTTAGAGCCTGGGTCTATTTTTAACTGGATAGGCCCAGTTATTTCTGCTGATGCAGTTTTTAAGATGATCGTAAAAGGAAAGTGACGAAAGACGGCAGCTTTTCTTTGGGTAAGAAGTAAACGAGCTAACCCTGGATGAACAGGATTAAGGGGGCGTTTGTTGGTGTCAATAACAAAGACAAAGTTGGACATCTTATTTATACCTCTGATTGCTCAGGTAATTTTTTCCTCGTCAAAGTTACTCCGGCTTGTTTGGCTCAACTCACTTCCTTAGCTAAATACAGATGTTTAAAGTTGAACGACATAGCAAAAAGCTGGAAAGCACTTTTTGGTGTCTTGACCGGAGTAACGTAGCTATTGGCTGAGACTGGCTATCTCTCACCAAATGCACTGGTTGTCCAGTGTAGTTTAGTGTTTAGCCGATAGCGAAAATCATCGAGCTACAGTAGATTTGTGGTTCGCGAATGCCTTCAGTTCTTTAGTTTCGGGGACAAGAAACCAAAAAACGGCTAAGGCTAAAGTTGCGATCGCAGCTAACATCAGAAAGCTAGCATTGTACCCAGCGTTTTTCGCCACAAACCCAGCTAATACATTACTGAGACTAGCACCAATGCCAATAGAGGTGGCAAGCATCCCTTGAGTGAGATTAAAGCGACCCGTTCCCTTGGTTAAATCAGCAACCATCAGGATGGACATAACCCCGAAAATACCGCCCGCGACTCCATCCAAGATTTGCACGGAAACTAGAAAAAAGGGATTGTGCCAGACGGTATAAAGTACCCCGCGAATCGGCAGTACAAGAAAGCTAATCAGGAAGACACGCTTTCGCCCTGCGTCTGCTAAACGACCGGCTATGTTAGCCGAGGGGATCATCACTAATTGCGCCATGATGATGCAGGCTGACATATAAACTGTGCCATCAAATCCTTTGCCCTGCCCACCGCGAGCGAGTAGTTGACCGACTAAAGGCAACATCGCTGCATTGGCAAAGTGAAATAGAATTACGGCGATCGCAAAGAAGAGTATCCGGCGATCGCTCAATAGCTCTAATATGCCTTCAAGGTGATGTTTTTCTCGATCGTCTTCCTCATCATCTTCTGTCGCACCGCGCGCTAACTCATGGTCAATCTCTTTCTCGCGAATCCTCAGAACTGAGATAGCGCTGCCAATTGCCATAACTGCAACCAGGAAAAAAATCCCTTTGGGCGCCACAAACTGACCGATTAAACCAGCCAGAGTAGCAGCGAGTAAATTGCCTGCATGATTGAATGACTGATTGCGTCCGACTCGCCGATCTAACCGGCTATGCCCCACTAGCCCCAGCGTAATCGCGGCAATAGCGGGCGGGAAAACTGCAGCAGCACCGCCAATCAAAACCTGACAGGCAATTATTACTGGAAAAGTCGGCAACAGGGCGATGCCCATGCAACCTATCGAGACAACTACCGCAGCCACCACGATCAACATCCGTTTCTGGCGCAACCTGTCAATTAGTCCGCCTGCGGGTGTTTGGGCAATGACTGTCGCAATTGACGAAGCTGCTGTAGCCATGCCGATTTCGGCTGGGTTCCAGTTTTGTGAGGCTTTCAGGTAGATACCCAGATATGGCCCAACACCATCCCGCACATCGGCTAGGAATACATTCAAGAAATCGAGGGCCCGCAGGCTCTTTTTGCAGGGTTGTCGCTTTTGTGGCATGGGTTTTCCTGGTGATTTTGGCGTTGCTTTCTTTGAAATCAGATATCAAATCTGTTCATCGCTTCGTTTTTGGTCTGTCGTTTTTGGTTTGTAGTTCGCGGTTCATAGCTTTTGAGCGATCGACCATGAACTACAAACCGGGAACCATCCTTACTGTGGCGGCTGAGGAACCGGCAGCGGAACCGGCAGCGGAACTGGCGGCGGGCTGTTGTTTGGTTGGCGAGGGGGCGCTGGACTGTAAGCCGGAGGGCTGTAGTTTGGCCGATCGCCCGGGGCCGGGTTGTAAGCTGGAGGTTGCCCGTAGGCTGGCCCACGACCGGGCGCGGGAGCATAAGGCGATCGGCGGTGACGAGCTTTTCCTTTGCCCGGGGGGCGAACTGGTTGCCCAGGGTAGGTTGCTTCACGGTAACGACCTCGTGCCGTGCAGGAGGCTGGTAGCAGACTTAGCCGATCGCGCAGGTTGGCAGGCCCGCGCGATCGTCCGCGACCGGGATCGGGACACCGGACACCGTTATTCTGAGGCTGGTTGAAGATACTGGAGTTCGGATTGATCTGTGCCAAGACTGGGAAACTGATTAGGGAAGTAGCAGCAGCAACTCCTAACAGAACAGCCACCTTTTTGAGCAAGCTTGTGGGATTTAATGCGTTCATTGACATCTGTTTGGGTTCAATTGCGTGTGACTTGTCTTTTTTCTCGATCGACTGCATCGCTTGCTGATGATGTTCATCAGCTTTGCGGGCGTGATGACCGGCCTTCTTGGAATCTCCGGCTTTGTAATGTTTAGCGGCTTGATGATGGTGTTTGGTCGCTTTCTCGTGATGTTCAACTATCCCGTCATCAGATCAGCTTTGACAGTGCCGTTGATACTGCTGAGTTTTGTTTTCATGGTGGAGGGATGATTGAAGTTCACTACTCCCTCGTGCAATTTCCGTGCCATTTGCTCGAACCGCTTAGAATCGATTTGGCACTATGTTTGCACTACCAAGTTTTAGCGATCGCCTGAATTCCGTTCAGTCCGTATTATGAACAAGTCAGAACCCCGCATTTCCCAAGAAATCGCTCCAGATGTTTTTGCTATTGCTGCTGAGTTATATGCCAAAGAAAATCAATATTATTCCTTGTCAGAACTTATGGAGGCTGGGGCCGAGGTACAAATTCCACCAGAGTTGATTCAACAGGCTTTAGAGCAGCTCAAAGCCAAGCAAATTCAAGCTGATGAGCACAAAAAAAGGCTAAAGCTCATCTTAACCAGCGGTATCTGTGGAGCCGCACTTGCTGTGTTGGGTTTTGGAGTTTACAACACTCTTGCCAGTAATTTCACTCTAGCCAAACGCAACCCAGAAGCCAAGCTAGAGAACGCTCAGATTAAGCCCAACCGCCCGATGGCACGGACACCCCAGCCTCCTGCTAAAGCCGATGAAACCACTTTTACCGGACAGGTACAGCAGTATCTTCTCAACCCTGAAGGTAAGGTAGATGGAGTTTTGCTGAGTAATGGCTTACAAGTGAAATTTCCGCCTCATATGGGGGACAGCTTAGTCGCAATGATTGCCCCTGGTGCTGGCGTGAATGTTTCTGGGACTCCAGGCATTTCCACTCGCTTCGGTCAAGAGGTGAAAGCCAAAAGCATTACTAATTCTCAAACCAACCAAACTTTAGTAAAGCAGCCTCCTACCGTTCGCCCCCAGCCTCCCTTGCAAGGCAACTACAGTAACTTATCTGTAGAAGGAACAGCCCAGCAATGGTTGGTAGGACGTCGGGGAGAGATTAATGGCGTTATCCTGTCTAGTGGCGCTCAAGTGAAGTTCCCGCCTCATGTCCGAATGCAGTTACCAAGTCTGGCTAAGGCGGGAGATCGAGTACAGGCTGAGGGTTTTGGAACTAGCAATAGTTACGGTCAGGTTTTACAAGCTACTGGCTTGACGGTAAATGGACAATCTGTATCTTTTGACCCATCAAACCCAAATTTGCCTCCTGTGAAAAGCCTAAATTAGAAAAGCTTTCACCCAAGGAAATACGGCTCTAAAAGTATAGCTAGACCTCCTGCACGAATCACTCAAGCCGCTCCCATTGAAGTCGGGGCGACACAAACAAAGTGTGCCTTCGGCACACGGACAGCCCACTGCAAAAATCAGACCGCGAAGGCGGTTTTCGTTTGTATAGCTGGGACTTCAGTCGCCTGGGCATTCTGAACTAGCGGGTCCGAAAAGTTAAATCTAAATGCCGCAACAGCTTATATCAAATCCGTTAGCATCGGAATAGTAAATTCGAGTTGACTGTTGACTGTTGACTGTTGACGCCGTGAACAGTGAACAGTCAACAGTCAACAGTCAACATCCTTCCGGTGTAACCGGAAATGATATTACTTAATCTGTGTATCAGCAGACAAAGTTCAATTGTTTGTTAATATACAGTCCAGGACGCACGGGAGGCAAAAAACCCGGTTTCTGCGTCAATATCTCTGGAAGAAAGGCACGATTTTTCGTAGAAACCGGGTTTTTTGACCTTATTCCTAATATAGCTAAATTCTGTATCATGAGTGTTCTCAGATTCATCGTAATTGGACTAACATACATCGGCTTAGGTTTAGGCTATCTGCCAGGTTTACGGATGAATCGAGCAACTATTGCCATAGTTGGGTCATCATTACTGATGGCGTTGGGAGTTTTAGACCTTAAAGAAGCTTGGAGTGCGATCGACTATAAAACGCTGATTTTCCTGTTCAGTATGATGGCGATTAGCGCTAACATCGCTTGCTCCGGTTTCTTTCAATTAGCAATTGATACAGTGATGCGCTTCACCCGGAACCCATTCAGTTTATTAATTGTTTTAACGTTGGGAAGTGGGATACTATCAGCTTTTTTTCTAAATGATACGGTTGCCCTCATTCTTACGCCTTTAATTTTAGGCTTGACCCAAGCCTTGAACCTCAATCCTATCCCCTACCTACTTGCCTTAGCAGGAGCCACTAATCTGGGTTCGGTTGCTACATTGAGCGGCAATCCTCAAAATATTTTGATTGGCTCATTTTCGGGTATTAGCTATCTAGACTTTGCCAAAGCCTTGACTCCGATTGCATTGGTAAGTCTGCTAATACAGATCGGGTTACTGTGGTGGCTCTATCCTGAAGTTCGCTCTACCAAGCCTTGTTTAATCCAAACTCCTTTGCGCTACCGTGTTTTCCAACCTTTATTAACTAAAAGTCTCTTAATAACTGGAGGATTATTAGTAGCATTTTTAATCGGTGTACCCCCATCTGAAGCCACTTTAGTAGCCGCCGGTTTACTGTTCATCACCCGACGAGTCAAACCTGCTCGCATTTTGAATAAAATAGACTGGGATTTGTTAGTGATGTTTTCGGGATTGTTTGTTGTTACTCAAGGGGTAGAGAAGTTAGGAATATTAAATTTGTTTAGAGGATTAGTTGGCACTCCTTTGAGCATATTGGGGGTGACGGCTTTGCTTTCAAATTTAGTTTCTAATGTTCCGGCAGTGCTGCTATTGCAACATTTAGTTCCTCATCCAGACACAAAAACTTGGTTGTTACTAGCCTCTGTTTCTACGTTGGCTGGCAATCTCACTCTGCTGGGTTCCGTTGCTAATTTAATTGTTGCCGAGGCTGTTGCTAAGCTCGGATATCATTTGTCATTTTGGGAACATTTACGATTTGGTCTACCGCTGACTTTTTTAACATTAGCTGTTGCGTATTTCTGGATTTACTGAGCGAGCATCAAATCTCATCAAAAGACTTAGTGTAGCGAGGGCATTCTATTAAAAACAATCCGGGACGCCAAACCGCCATTATGTCGGGTGCAAGGCTGCACCTTACCGCTATAATTCCCTCGTCAAACATTTTTTGGCATGAGTCATGAAAAAGTTAAATTCGCAAAAAATACCAGGTAAAAAAATCAACAAGTGTTAAACTAAGAAAAGTAAATTGGGTATTCCTCATGATTGTCGATCCTGAAAAAGTCCCGGAAATTAGGGGTTCCAAGTACCCTCAGCAATTCCAATCTGCTGTGGCGGGGAGAGTTAAAAAACGCTTGGGCGATGCTGCCGGATTGCAGAATTTTGGGGTAAATTTGGTGAGGCTGGCACCGGGAAGTTGTTCTTCTCTCAGGCACTGGCATACCCGTCAAGATGAGTTAATCTATGTTCTGGAAGGGGAAGTTACTCTGATTGCAAATTCGGGAGAGCAAGTGCTGAAACCGGGTATGGCGGCGGGTTTTCCGGCGGGTGATGCAGACGGACACCATTTAGTCAACCGCACGAATTCAGATGTTGTTTATCTGGAAATTGGCGATCGCACTGCTGGTGATTGGGCCACTTATCCCGATGATGATTTAATTGCCAAAGCTAGCGAGAATGGTTGGATTTTTACTCACAAAAACGGCGAGATTTATGAGGATTAAAAAATTATGAGTCAAATCAATCTTTGGACTTCTGCGGAACACGCTTTGTCGTATCTTGCTAAGGCTGATAGCGTTCCTCAGCGCACTGAAGGTGAAGCGGTACTTTTGGGGGAAGTGCCGAAAACTGTCAAGCGAATTCTAGATGTGGGTACGGGAGACGGGCGTTTGTTGGGCTTGCTTAAGTGCGATCGCCCGAATGTTGAATGTGTGGCGATCGACTTTTCACCTACAATGTTGGAAAAAGTTAGAACTCGTTTTGCTGATGACAAAAATGTTACGGTAATCGAGCACAATTTCGACGACTCGCTGCCGGATTTGGGCAAGTTTGATGCAGTTGTTTCTAGTTTGGCAATTCACCACGTAGAAGACGATCGCAAACGTTCCCTTTACACCGAAATTTTCGAGCTTTTGGAACCCGGAGGCATTTTTTGCAATTTCGAGCACGTAGCGTCCGCAACAGAGGCTTTGCATCAGAAATTTCTAGAGGTGGTCGGTATGGGCGATCGACCAGACGATCCCTCTAATAAATTGCTGGATGTGGAAACGCAACTGCGCTGGTTTAGAGAAATTGGTTTTGATGATGCAGACTGTTATTGGAAGTGGCGGGAACTCGCTTTATTAGTTGGCGTGAAACCAGTCAGCCCTGTCAACGCGGTGAAGAAGAGTCCCTAAGGCTTGAAATTTCGTTGCAGCCGCGAGCTCTGATTTTTTTCAACCGCGCGAGACAATAAATTTTGTTTGCGATCGATCGGCAACCGATAAAATGACGTAAAGCCGATCGCACCTTGACGCGGGCTGGGTGAAACCAGTTTCATAGCTAAACAAAACAGTAGTTAATTGCAAAGCCTACGCACTTCCTTTGGGCAGCCCTACTGCGAAACTTAATAAAATTGGCAGCGTCATAGATTCTAATTTGCTATATCGCAGTACGCACGATGGAAATCGCGATCGATTCGCCTAACCCGCGAGATCCGCGCTAGAGCAACGGCGATCACTTACCATCTATCAAAGCATCTCTCAAAAAAAATGGCTACACTTGAAGGTACCCCCAACAACGATGTTTTAATTGGCTTTCCTGGAAGTAACTCGCTCTGGGGAAAACTTGGCGATGATACTTTGTTTGGCGCCGAAGGGGACGATCGAATCTTTGGCAACCAAGGTAATGACTACATCTTGGGAAACCAAGCCAATGATACCCTCTACGGCGGCAAAGACAGTGACCTAATTCAAGGCGACGCCAACGAGGATTGGGTGTTTGGGGATAACGGTAATGATACCCTCTCAGGAGGGCTGGGAAATGATGTTGTGCGCGGCGGCAAAGAAAATGATTTGCTATCTGGAAATGAAGGCAATGATGTCCTATTTGGAGATAGCGGTGCCGATACCTTAAGCGGTGGCGATGGTGAGGAAATTTTTGCGATCGGCCGAGTACAAAATAATTCTTTTAAGGGCAATTCTAGTCTTGGCAATGCTGACTTGATTGCCGACTTTAGCCTGGGTACAGACTTAATAGGACTCGATGGAGGCTTGCAATTTCAAGAATTGAATATCTCTCAAGGAACAGGCGATTTTGCCAGAGATACGATCGTTCGAGATAACGTGACAGGCGAATATCTCGCTATTTTAAAAGGTATTAACAGCAGCAGTATCCGAGCCGCCAATTTCACCACCTCAATCGCTCCAGTTACCTCAACATCAACCCCCAGTATCTTAGAATTCAGCAGCTCTAGCTACAGTGCCAACGAGGGTCCGAGTGGCACTTCCGAAATTGTCGCCACAGTTCAACGCACGGGCAGCAGCGAGGAGGCAGTCAGCGTTCAAGTGGAACTAGATACACCTTCCACCGCTACTGTTACCGAAGACTACATTAACAATCTGCCAGTTACTATCAACTTTGCCAGCGGCGAATCCTCCAAAACTCTATCAATTCCCATTGTGGGAGATAACTTTGTCGAACCAGACGAAGAGATTAAAGTGAAATTGGTTAACCCAGTAGGTAGGGTAAGTTTAGGAAGTCAGCCTACTGCCACCTTAACTATTATTAACGATGACATATCAATCCCCAGTCTCTTAGCATTCAGCACCTCTAGCGAAAGTGCCAACGAGGGCAACAGTGGCAGTCCCAATCAAGTTGTCGCCACAGTTCAACGCATTGGCAGCAGCGAGGGGGCAGTCAGCGTCCAAGTGGAACTAGATACCTCTTCCACAGCTACTGTTACCGAAGACTACATTAACAATCTGCCAGTTACTATCAACTTTGCCAGCGGCGAATCCTCCAAAACTGTATCAATTCCTATTGTGGGGGATACCGTCGTCGAACCAGACGAACAGATTAACTTGAAATTAGTTAATCCTGTAGGCAGGGGAATTTTAGGAAGTCAGCCAACTGCTAGCTTCACTATTATTAACGATGACATCTTGCAAACTGTCAGCATGGCTGTTATAGATGAGGCAGCAGCAGAAACAGGCAACAATTTAGCCACTTTTCGCATCAGTCGCGCTGGTGAGAGTCGCGGCAACTTAACAGTCAACCTAGCAATAGACGGTACTGGCGACAATCCAACTAAACCGAGCGACTACACCCTCAGCGGTGGCGGCGTTTCTGTCAACAGTTCAAATGTCAGCGTCACCATCCCGGATGGACAAAATTTTGTAGATGTGAGCCTCACCGCTGTCGATGATATCCAAGCTGAGGCACAGGAGACGCTGAAGCTGACACTAGCAGATGGGAATTACCAAGTTGATGCTAACCAAAACAATACTACGATCGCGATCGGAGCCAATGATACCGTAGTTGTCAATAGCAATGACAGCCTGACAGACTACAGTCTGGCAGAAGGTTCGTTTCGACAAGCGCTGCTGAATGCTAACGCTTTTGCTGGGAATGATACTATTACTTTCAATCTGCCAGCCGGGCCGCAGACCATCAATCTCACAGGAGTATTACCTGACATTAGCGGCGATGTGACTATTACTAATAGCACTGGTTCTAGCAACTTGACAGTGCGGCGGGATACGGGCGGAGATTACCGGATTTTCAAGGTAAACAGTGGAGTCAGTGCGACTTTTGACGGATTCACGATCGCCAATGGTTTAATAAGTGACGACGGCGGCGGCATCTATAACGACGGTGGCACAGTAAATGTGACCAACAGCACTCTCTCTAACAACACTGTGAGAGAGGGCAGGGGTGGTGGCATCTACAACAATGGCGGCACAGTAAATGCGACCAACAGCACTTTCTCTAGCAACAGTTTGAGCAATTTCTTTAACCCCAATTTGAATCCCATCCCCAGTGGTGGTGGCATCCACAATGAGGGCGGGACAGTAAATTTGACTAACAGCAATTTCTCAGGCAACAGTGGCTTCGCACCAAGCAGAGGCGGTGCCATCTCAAACAATAGCGGCACAGTAAACGTGACGAACGGCACTTTCTCAGGCAACCGCGCTACCGCAGGCGGTGGCATCTCTAACAATGGCCCAGGCACAGTCAAAGTAGCAAACAGCACTTTCTCTGAAAACGTTGGAGTGCGTTTTACCCTAGGGCTTCCGGCATCAGTAGATGGTGCTGCCATCTTTAACCAAGGCGGTACTGTGGAGGTGACAAACAGCACTCTTTCTGGCAACAAAGCGGGCGGTGGCCGTGGTGGCGGCATTCATAACCGTGAGGGTGGCACAGTCAAAGTGACGAACAGCACTCTTTCTGGTAACACACTGGAGAGTTTTTTGGTGGGAGATTTGCTTTTTGGCGGTGGCATTTATAACGATAACGGCACAGTAGAGGTGACCAACAGCACTCTCTCTGGAAACACAGCTATTCACCCAAATGGCAGCGGTGCTGGCATCTATAACAATGCTGGCACGGTAACGCTGACCAACAGCACTCTCTCGGGCAACCAAGCAAACCCCTCTACCACCTATAATGGCGCAGTCATTTTGCCTGCCCCTGGAAGTGGTGGTGGTATATGGAACGGCGGCACGGTGAATATCAAAAATACGATCGTCGCTCAGAACACTGCCGCCGCTGACCCTGACGTTGTCGGCAGCTTCGCCAGCGGTGGCTACAACTTAATTGGCGACGGTACTGGCAGCACTGGTTTTACTGCTGTCGGCGATCGAGTTGGCACTGCTGCTGCACCTATTGACCCCCTACTAAACCCGCTGACAAATAACGGCGGCCCGACTCAGACTGTGGCACTGCAACCGGGTAGTCCCGCTATTAATGGTGGTGACCCAGCTTTTGTTTTAACCTCTGGACCTTTTATCGGTCCTCCCTTCTACGACCAGCGGGGTATCTCTCCTTTTAATCGCGTTAGCGGGGGAATTATTGACATCGGCGCTTTCGAGTCTCCTCTGGTCCCTTAAGGCCTGTAGGATGCGTTGCAATGCCTTTGGTGTCAACTTAAGAGCGAGGGAATAACTCAGGCACAGAAAGCAACCCTGTGCGCTTTGGGGGCGATCGAGAATTAAGATTTAGTAGGGTGCGTGACTCTCAATCATCTCACTGGGAATTGAAGAACTCAAAGTCACGCACCTTACTCAATTATTCCTGGACGCAGAAACCAGTTTTTTTTAGTAAGAGACTGCATGGTTAACCTTTAATAGGAACGAAAAACCCAGTTTATGCGTCTATAGCAATCCTTGCAGGAGTCGTAAATTTTTTACCCCACCCCAACCCTCCCCTTACTAAGGGGAGGGAGTAAGAAATTCCCAAATGATTTAGGATTGCTATAGGACTATGAATTAAATTAAATCCGGTACTTTAGGTTTGATGCGGCGCTCGTACCAGGTCATTAACGGGGTGGAAGTAATGCCGTGCAGAATCACAGAAATTACGATGGTTGAAAAGGTAATCCAGGCAATTCTTTCGGCGGTTTCGCCTTGCAAACCGTGACCGAAAGCATAGGTAAGATAATAGATAGAACCGACACCACGAATGCCGAACCACCCGCAGAGCCAGCGGCTGGCGGGATGCAAAGGACTCCCGATCGTGCTAATCCAAGCTCCCACAGGTCGGATTAAAAAAATCAACAATCCAGCTACTAAGAGGGAGTATCCTCCATAGACCAACATAGGCTCTAGGCGCAAAAGCGAACCTAATAGTAAAATAGTTCCTACTTCCATTAACTTTTCTATGCGCTCGGTAAAGTGCAGTTGGGAAAGCGGCTTGTCTAGGTTTTGGTAACTCCGCTGCACCACAATTCCTGCTACAAAAACTGCGAGAAATCCGTAGCCGTTGACTACTTCTGTGAGGGAATAGGTGAGCAGAATTGTGCTCAGAGCAATGAAATCTTCCATTAATTGATCGGCCGGTCGATAGTGTTGGAGTTGGCGATCGATCCAGGTGACGGCTTTAGCTACTAAAATTCCCATCACGATACCTGCGGCGGTCGCCCAAATCAAGTCAACTGCTACCCATTGCCCAAACCAGTTCTGCCAGTTGTTATCTTTTAGCGCATAAATGCCGAAATAAACAAAGGGAAAAGCTAAAGCATCGTTTAAACCGCCTTCCGATGTTAAACCAAAGCGCAATTCATCGCGATCGTCTATATGAGCTAACTGAACTTCTGAGGCTAAAACGGGATCGGTGGGAGCGAGAATTGCTCCCAATAAAATCGCCGGGCCCCAATCTAATTTCACAAACCAATGACCGATCGCAGCAACAGCAAAAATCGAAATTGGCATTAAAAAACCGATCAGCCGCGCTGTGGAATTCCAGGCCCAAAGTTTCAGCGGGCGATTCATTTTTAAGCCGCAACTGAACAGAGAAACAATAACTACAAATTCTGTGAGTCTTTCTAAAAATAGAGCTTCGGGACGCAAGTCAATCAGCTTGACGCCGTAGGGCCCCAATCCCATACCGACAATTAGATAAATTAAGGCATAAGACATCGGCAATCGCGAAATCCATCCCGAACCCAAGGTGACGCTCAGCAGGAGGATGCCAATAACTAGCAATTTGAGAATGTAATTATCCACCATAGCGATCGCACTTTTAATCAGGTTGAACAAGGGCGATTTTGGCACGTAAAAGCTTCTGGCGCATCCGTCGTCCGCTAGATTCAGCTATCCTCCGAAAGTGGTGGGGGCGGGTTTATATAGATTGTTAGTGGGAATTAGAGATTGTTGGTGAAACCCGCCCCTACAAGTATTATGGTTAATTTACCGGAGATCGTCCGACTGATGACTAATGACTAATGACTGAAGACTAATAATTAATTACAAAGACCACTTGTTTCGGTAGCGATGATGTGCAAATCTACGTGTTTGAGCGATCGCACTAACTGTTGAGTCAAAGAACCCCGCAGCAGCAATTTCCAGCGGGATTGCTGGCTTTCGCCGATCACAATTTGAGTAATGCGATACTGTTTAGCTACCTCCGAAATCGCTTTGGCTATATTATTGCCGTTTACCCGCAAAAATTGCCCGTTAAATTCTTTACAGAGTTTCTCACAAGTTTCAACGTGCAAGCTTTCTGCTTTTGTTAAAAATCGGTCTGGATCGTTGACAAACACAGCATAAAATTGGGCATTCATGTAGCTAGCAATCCTCGCGCCCCGCCGCAGCAGTTGCAAGGAATTCGGATAAGTCGAGAGGCACACTAATACTCGCTCGTGAATGTTGCAAGATTGACCTTTTAAAGTTGCTGCGTCGTCTTCAACATTGTCTGCTACTTCTCGCAGGGCGAGTTCTCGCAAAGCAATTAAATGACGGCGCTGGAAAAAGTTTTCTAAAGATTGTTCAATTTTTTCGGGAGCATAAATTTTGCCTTCTAGCAACCTTTCTTCTAAAGTTTCCGGCGTGACATCGACAACGACTATTTCGTCAGCAGCTTCGAGGACGCGATCTGGCACTCGCTCTCGCACTACAACTCCGGTAATTCGAGCTACTAAATCGTTGAGACTTTCTATGTGCTGAATGTTGAGCGTGGAAAAAACATCAATCCCAGCTTTGAGAATTTCTTCGACATCTTGATATCGTTTTTCTCGCAGAGAACCAGGAATATTTGTATGAGCCAGTTCGTCTATTAATGCTAATTGAGGACGGCGTTCTATGACAGCATCCGTATCCATTTCGTTGAGCATTTTTTCGCCGCGCAGCATTTGTTTTTTTGGCACTATTTCTAGTCCCTCGGCTTTAGCTGCGGTCTCTTTCCGCCCGTGAGTTTCTAACAGCCCAATTACCACATCGATGCCTTCAGATTTGAGTCGGTGTCCTTCTTCCAGCATTCGGAAAGTTTTGCCGACACCGGGGGCCATGCCGATAAATATTTTGTGCTTTCCCCGGCGGGGGGTGCGATCGTAAGTGCGGTTCGGTTGGGCGTAAACCGCCTCTGGATTGTTGGTAAGTTCGCTAGAGTGAATCATAGCTAAGTAGTGAGTTGTCAGTTGTCAGTTGGCAGTTGGCGGTTGACAGTTGTCAGTTGTCAGTTGTCAGTTGGCAGTTGTCAGTTGTCAGTTAGGGATTGTCAGTTGCTACAAGTAACAAATAACTAATGACTAATAACTAATGACTAATGACTAATGACTAATGACTAATGACTACTGACTGTCAACTATTGTAAACGGTCGAGAGCCAAATTCAGTTTGAGGACGTTAACTCCGGGTTCGCCGAAAATGCCGAGAAATCTGCCATCAGTATTTTTGGCTACCAACATTTCTACTTGATTGAGATTGAGCGATCGCACCGTTGCTATCCGCTGAATTTGCGCCCTAGCTGCCTCTAGGCTAATGTGCGGATCGAGGCTAGAACCAGAGGTGTAGACTAAATCAGCAGTCGGTTTGATACCAGCTTTCTTGAGGCGATCTAATTCAATTTGCACCCCCTGAAAACCATCTTTCTCATTACCTCGCTTCAGCAAATCCGAGTTACTGGGGGCAAGGTTGCTAGCTCCCGAAATACCTGTTTTTTGACTTAAATTTTCTGCATTTGTGAGAGCGTAATCTTCGGCTGCAAAGCTGCTGTAATTTGTGGTGCTGGGGCGGCTCCAAAAATATTGATTCGAGCTGAAAGGCTGACCGATTAAGGAGGAACCCACGACAACTCCTTGCTTAGTAATTAAGCTGCCGTTTGCCTGCGAATTAAAAGCAATTTGGCCGATTACTAGCAATATTGAGGGATAAATAATAGCGGTGATTCCCCACAAAACTAAAGTCAGGCGAATTGCTCTAATTAATTCTCTCATAAATTACCTCAATTAATGAATGATAAAGCAAGGCACTACAACGATTTTGATATCATGTCCGGTCGATTACCCTGATTCCTGTAGGGGCGGGTTCACCAATAATATTTGCCAAAAATGGACAATCTCACAAACCCGCCCCGGCTATGTATTATGGGCGATCGGACATGATATGACACGGATAGACGGATTAATTATCGAGCCTTCTTCAGCAGCATTATTAAAATCTTTCTGGCTGAAAAATTACGACAATCAAATAAACGGCAAGTCCGACGATTACCAAACCCAAAAGACTTAAACCCCAGGCAGCTTTTTTGGTCAAACCTTCATCGGCAGCCGCATAAACAGCCGGGGCAATTATTAAATTAAAACACATTACCAGAAATAGCTGCACTGGGATGGGGTGGCGCTGCCAAAGCATTTGTTTTAACTCAATAATTTCTTGAAAATGTCTTGGAAAAACATCATTTAGCAAATCATTCCGTTTCATGAAATCTCCTTATTTTGGGAATAAATATCGGTCTTTTTATTGGATGATTTTTGGGAGAAAATCGAGGCAGAGCCTCTGGATCTGCGTTCCTCGGCAGAGCCGGGGAACGAGATTAATCCGTTGCATCCGTGTCAAAATCCCTGTCGTGCTTTCCCGATCTATGCTAGCCCAACGGCGGCAATCAAAATATCAATAATTTTGATTGCAATAAACGGCGCAACTGCTCCTCCCAATCCGTAGATTAAAATGTTCCGCTGCAACAGTTTATTGGCGCTCAAAGGTCTAAACTTAACACCAGTTAATGCTAGTGGAATCAAAGCGGGAATAATCAAAGCATTGTAAATTAATGCCGACAAAACTGCCGATTGACCGCTGGCTAAACCCATGACGTTTAAAGCGCCAACTGGGGCAAATATTGCCGGAATAATTGCAAAATATTTGGCAATGTCGTTCGCTAGCGAAAACGTAGTCAGCGCGCCGCGAGTAATCAGCAATTGTTTGCCAATTGTCACTAAGTCAATTAGTTTGGTGGGGTCGGAATCTAAGTCCACCATGTTCGCTGCTTCTTTCGCGGCTTGGGTTCCAGAATTCATCGCGAGTCCTACGTTTGCCTGGGCTAGTGCGGGTGCGTCGTTGGTTCCGTCTCCTGTCATTGCTACTAATTTGCCCTCGGCTTGTTGCTTGCGAATTACTTCGATTTTGTCCTCGGGTGTTGCTTCGGCAATGAAGTCGTCAACGCCGGCTTCGTCGGCAATTACTGATGCTGTAATTCGGTTATCTCCGGTGAGCATTATTGTGCGGATGCCCATTTTTCGCAGTTGGTCAAACCGATCGCGAATTCCCGGTTTGATGACATCTTTCAAATAGATAATGCCGTAGGTGTCGCTGCCTTGACAAACGCCTAGAGGTGTGCCCCCAAGCCGCGAAACTCGCTCGTAAGCTGCATCGAGATCCGGTCCCCCATTGCCGCCGCGCGATCGCACAAAACCCTTCACTGCGTCCACCGCACCCTTGCGAACCTCGGTCCCATCGGGCAAATCCGTGCCAGACATCCGCGTTTTTGCGGAAAAATCAAGCCCCGCGGCGTTGGTGCGATCGAAATCCACCTGTGCGCCCAAATTCTGAGCCAAACGGACGATCGACTTTCCCTCTGGAGTATCGTCAAACAGGCTAGCAGCAAGGGCTACACTCGCAACCTCCTCCAGCGAGCGACCGTTTACCGGAATGAACTCCTCGGCTAAACGGTTCCCCAGCGTGATCGTCCCCGTTTTGTCCAAAATCAGCGTATTCACGTCGCCGCAAGCCTCCACGGCGCGTCCAGAGGTCGCTATCACGTTAAACTGAGCGACGCGATCCATCCCCGCAATGCCGATCGCGCTCAGCAAACCGCCGATCGTCGTCGGGATCAGCGCCACCAGCAGCGAAATCAGCGTCACCACGCCCACGG
Organism: Microcoleus sp. C2D2; assembly: GCF_036702495.1. Classification (NCBI taxonomy): domain Bacteria; kingdom Bacillati; phylum Cyanobacteriota; class Cyanophyceae; order Oscillatoriales; family Microcoleaceae; genus Microcoleus; species Microcoleus sp. C2D2. The sequence goes on from NZ_JAUBTO010000030.1 coordinate 16,515, forward strand.
GAGTTTTCACGTAATTGCCGATGGGCCCAATCGTCGATACCACTATCAAAAACACCAGAGTCAGCACCGCCAGCAAGACCGTCAGCGCGATCTCGTTGGGCGTTTTCGACCTTTCGGCCCCCTCCACCAGCGCGATCATCCTGTCCAAAAACCCTTTACCCGGGTCGGCCATTACCCGCAGCGTCAGTTCGTCAGAGAGGATGCGCGTACCGCCGGTGACGGAACTGGCGATGTCCGAACCCGGTTCCTTGAGCACCGGCGCGGATTCGCCAGTGATCGCAGATTCATCCACTGACGCGACGCCTGCAATCACTTCGCCGTCGGAAGGAATGACATCGCCTGCGATCACTTTAATTTGGTCGCCGCGTCTCAGGGATGTCGAACTAACTTCTTGAATTGAACCGTCTGGTAAGAGTTTGCGGGCTGTTGTGTCGGCTTTGGTCGATCGCAGCGCATCTGCTTGCGCTTTTCCGCGCCCTTCGGCCACCGCTTCGGCAAAATTAGCAAATACCAAGGTGAAGAACAAAATTAACGTCACTAAACCGTTAAAAACTACCGGATTTTTGCCTAAAACCGGGCCGAACAGCGTGGGGTCGATCGTTAAAAGTGCAGTCACAATTGTGCCTGTCCACACTACAAACATCACCGGATTTTTTAGCATCACCCGGGGGTTTAGCTTGACAAAAGCTTGTTTAAAAGCTCTTTGATAAAGGCCTTTAGTATTTGCTTTTGGCGTATGCTTGCGAGACTGGCGAGAGCCTCTGGGAGGTTTTTTTGGGGAATCTGGAGTATGGGATGAGGTCATGTCGGTTGGGGATTTTTTATGAACCGCAGAGAACACAGAGAACACAGAGAGAGAGAAGAGTGATGTTGAGGATTTTGGCTACTGAGGTGGAAGAGTTGGTGTTGCTAATGGTGTTGTGGGTACAGTTATCGATGCTGGTTCAAACTTGCCGCTGCTAATTTCATATCCTTCGGCAATTGGCCCTAAAGCCAAAACTGGGAAAAATGTCAGCGCGCCTAGAATTAAGATTACTCCTGCGGTGACGCTAGTGAACAAAACTGAATCGGTTCTGAGAGTGCCCGTTGTTTCGGGAACCAGTTGTTTGTTCGTCATGCTGTCAGCTAAAAGCAGCAGGGCAATAATTGGAACGTAGCGCCCCAACAGCAAGCTAAAACAGGTGCTTAAGTTCCACCAAACTCCTGTCGGGGCGGGTTGAGAGTCGGTCAATCCTTCCAAGCCCGAACCGTTGTTAGCTGCCGCCGAAGCGTATTCGTACATCACTTGGGAAATGCCGTGAAATCCCGGGTTGCTGATGCCGCTCAAACTGTCGGTAAAGGCGAGGGTAATTGCACCGGGGATTAAAACTGCGATCGGGTGAATTAATAAAACAACGCTGGCTAACACAATTTCCCGTTTTTCAATTTTGCGTCCCAAAAATTCCGGCGTTCTCCCCACCATCAATCCGGTGAGAAATACGCTCAAAATCGAGTAAATAAATAAGTAAGCCGTTCCCGTTCCCTGTCCGCCCCAAACGATTTGCAGAAACAAATTAAACAGAGTAGCAAAACCCCCGGGAGGCATTAAAGAATCGTGCATCCCGTTGACAGCGCCGCACATTGTCCCAGTCGTAGTGACAGCCCAAAGTGCAGTCTCGGCCCAGCCAAATCTAACTTCTTTGCCTTCTAAATTTGGTTGTTGCGCGCCCAGTAAATTATTAATTTGAGGGTTGCCGCCGTACTCGCCAAATGCTGCAATGCCAATCAAAATTACATAGATGGCAAACACCATCCAAAAAATCAGCCATCCCTGCTTTTTGTTGTTGGCAAATCTGCCGTAGGTGTGAATCATAGCTGCTGGTATAGAAACCATTGCTAGTGTTTCCAGCAGGTTGGTAAAAGGGTTGGGATTTTCCAAGGGGTGAGCCGAGTTCATGGCAAAAAATCCGCCGCCATTTTCTCCCAGTTGTTTGATGCTTTCAAAGTGAGCTACTGGGCCGCGAGATATTACTTGCGTACCGCCTTCTAAGGTACGGGCAACGGCCGGCCCGGCTAGGGTTTCCGGCACTCCTGAAATTAGCAAAAGTAAGCCTATTATCAAAGAAAGGGGCAGCAGAATGCGGGTGATTGATTGAATTAAATCGATGTAAAAGTTGCCCAGCGGGCGGCCGGTCAATCCCCGGATAAAGGCAATGCCTACTGCTAAACCCGTGGCGGCTGAGGTAAACATTAAAAAACCCAGAGTTAACTGGGATAGATAACTGAATGTTGTCTCGCCGGAGTAATGCTGTTGGTCGGTATTTGTGAGGAATGAAATAGTTGTATGCAGCGCTGTATCCCAGGTTGGGGCGCTTAGGCTGGTGGGATTTAAAGGCAGCACTCCCTGAAGCATGAAAATTAAAAACACATATATGCCCATTGCTGCATTGCTGTAGAGTAAGGATCGGGCATATTGCCAACCTGTCATGGAATCTACATACCGGATGTTGCTGGCTTTATAGATAATTTCTTCTAGGGGTTTAATAGCGGGGTCGAGAAAGGTTTTTTGTCCCATGTACACCCGCGCCATGTAGTTGCCGAAGACTGGCGCGATTGCTATTAAAATGATTAGGGTTAATGCGATTTGAAGTAATCCTTGCAGCATAAATGAGTTAATTTTTATCCTTGGATAAATACGTTTTCGCGATCGCCAAATCGGTTAGGTGGGAGGTTCCAAAAACCGGGCGAGCTTTTTTTTGCAGGTCACTTTCAGTTTGGGGGCGATCGCGGAATTCAATGCTGCTAAGATGCAATATCCCCAGCCAGAGAGATTAACGCCATCAGCGGGTTTTCGCTGGCGAGAATTTCTCGTTTTTTTTTGCTACTTCCGTGCTTTGACCGCGATCGAGCTTCTATAGCATTTAAGAGCGCGCCAGAATAACTCTTGTTAATTTGGATGAAACTGAAATCGCTTTGATTAGACAAAGTGGCTCTGTCACTTCTGTTAGCCCAAAAATACTATCTACTTTTACTGATTACTATACTCACTGTTAGAAAATTGGATAATCAGCTTTCCGATATAAATTGCTGTTTGCACATTAGGCTTATTCGCTCTATATTTGTCAGAATAGATGAATATTTAGTTCTGGTTAAATGTCTATACTTCGAGATATAGATGTTTGCTAAACGCGAGGCTTTTGCGCTATATAGCAATCCTAAATGAGTTGTAAATCTTTTACCCCACCCCAACCCTCCCCTTACTAAGGGGAGGGAGTAAGAAGTTCACAAATGATTTAGGATTGCTATAATAGGTGAAAGAAATTCAAAAATATAACTATGATAAGGTAGAAGGTAGTAGGAAAAAAGTCTTAATAGAAAATACAAAATGGATTGATTGAGGATGTTTAAAAGTTTATCGGCTATCCCAAAAAAACTGGCTATTCAAGAGAAGTATTTGCGGGGGAGGTGGTCGATCGCAATTTTATTTGCGATTGTTGTAATGCTGGAATTTACTACGCCGTCGGAGTATCTGTTTGGGTATTTCTACACGGGGCCGATTTTACTGGCAAATTCGCGCTTGAGTCGGTTGGGTAAGTTGCAAATTACGCTAGTAGCGGCAGCTTTGACGCTGTTAAATTTGTTTGTTCCTCCTGGAGAAGCGATCGCCCTAGCCACTGTCGCAAATAGATCGATCGCAGTCATGGCTTTAGGGGTGACGGGATATTTGAGCGATCGCAACCACGAGTACCAAGAAGCGATCGCGATCGCTAAAGCTGAGTTGCAGTCCCAGCAGCAGCTAGCAAGCATCCGAGAAGATTTTGTCTCTACTTTGAGTCACGACTTAAAAACGCCGATGCTGGGGGCTATAGAAACAATTAAAGCTTTTCAGTCAGCAAAATTTGGGGATGTCACCGCCAGCCAGCAAAAAGTTCTCGAAACAATGGCGCGATCGCACAAAATGTCACTACAATTAGTAGAAACGCTGCTGGATGTTTACCGCAACGATGCCGAAGGTTTAAAACTGCAACTTGCTCCCGTAAATTTAGTAGCTTTGGCAGAAGAAGTAATCGCAACTCTCACCGATTTATCTGCGGCGCGCCGGGTTTACATTAGTATGAGTTACGGAGAGTCAGATTTCCGCCGCTCTTTGTGGGTAAATGGCGATGCGGTGCAACTCCAGCGCGTTTTTGTTAATTTGCTAACAAACGGCATCAACCATTCTCCTCGCGGTGGAAAAGTAGAAATTGTTATGGAATCTTATGCGAGTTATCAGGTGGTGAAAGTGATCGATAGCGGGTTGGGAATTACCGACGATGAACTGCCCCACTTGTTCGAGCGTTTTTATCAAGGACACAGCGATCGGCAAGCCAAAGGATCGGGATTGGGGTTATACTTATCTCGCCAAATCATTGATGCTCACGGCGGTATAATTTGGGCAGAAAATAAATTGCCTTTAGGCGCTTTATTTGGATTTAGACTACCTGCCATCCCAGCTTTATGATATCTTTTTCAGTTGCATACTTGTGGGTTTTATCTGCTGTCCTTGCCCCTGGGCGCTTCTTTCGCCGAGGTGGAAAATTGCGGGCGCGCTACTTTGCTGCACTTGCAATGAACTCTGGGAATCATATAGCGGTTCGATCGCGTGGTGAGGTATGCCCTATGCCCGTGGGCCCTATGCCCGTGGGCCAGATAGTACCTCATGTTACTGAGAAAGGCCATATCATGTCCGACCGATCGGCGAAAATATTCCGGTCGGGACAAGTTTACTGGATATCTGGCTTATATTACAGAGAATGCGTGAACCCGCCCCTAGGAGAATTCGGGTTAATTTACCTGACATCAGATCGTCCTCATAATATCAACGAACTTGACAGCGAGGAGAATTGCAAATGAAACCTGTTTTTCCTTTGCGAATTCTTCTAGTTGAAGACGACGAACTGTTTCGGCTGGGACTGCAAACCAGATTGCAACAAGAAAGTTGCTTGCAAGTAATTGCGGAGGCGGAAGATGGAGAAACGGCGGTAGAATTGACTCAGGAACACTTACCAAATGTGGTAGTTCTCGATGTCGGTTTGCCGGGAATTGGTGGCATTGAAGCGTGCCGCCAAATTAAACAGCGGCATCCGGAAATCCCCGTTTTAATTTTAACATCTCACGCCCAAAAATCGTTAATTGAAAGGTTGATTTCAGCGGGTGCTCAGGGATATTGCCTCAAGGGAATTGCGGCGGAAACTTTGGTTTTGGCAATTCGATCGGTAGCAGCGGGTGCTTCCTGGTGGGATAAGGCGGCCACTGCGGAAATTCGGGCGGTTTTTGCTAATCCTGAACCTGTGAAAGTAGGGTCAAAATCAGAAGTTTTGGAAAATCCGCTGACGAAGCGAGAACAGGAAATCTTGGCTTTAGTTGCGGGGGGGAAAAGCAATCAGGAAATTGCTCAAATATTGTACATTGCTCCGGGGACTGTGCGGGTTCACGTGCACGCGATTTTGCAAAAGTTAGAAGTGCGCGATCGCACTCAAGCAGCAGTGCTCGCTATTCAGAAAGGATTGGTAGCAGAAGAACTTTTGGCGACCGAACCTTGATCGAGGCGGGTTTTGTAGCGAAATTGTCTGTTTTTTAAAGGATTTATTGCCTAAATCCGCCTCTATCAGGATCCATCTGTTGCAGGCTCACGGGAAATTAGTATCATTCGTCTTTATCGTTAATTTTACAGATGACATTTAATTTTTGAATTTGCTAAGATGTATAAATCTTAAGTTTGATAGTGTCATCTACCCAAAGGTGTATTTTGCGAAATTTTATCCGTTCAGTGTTTAGTGCGATCGCCTTTCTCGACTCTGCCCTTCCCGATGGCGAAACTCTCCGCAACGGCATCGCAGCGGGGACAGAAGTTATTACCCTGGATCGGGTGCGGGATGGAGTAGAACAAATTACTGAGGCACTAGCGAGTCGCAGCAATATCAAAAGCATTCATATCATCTCCCACGGCAGCCCCGCGAGTTTGCAGCTAGGCGCGATCGATCTAAACTTGACAAATTTAAAAACTTATGCTAACCAATTGCAGCGTTGGTCGAGATCGCTGGCAGACAGTGGAGAGATTTTGCTGTACGGGTGCGATGTAGCGGCGGGGGATAAGGGCGCTAACTTTGTGCAGCAACTGAGTCAGCTAACCAAGGCAAAAATTGCTGCTTCTAGATCGCCGATCGGCAGTTCCGCTAAGGGCGGAGATTGGGAATTAGATTATACAACGGGAGCGGTGTCCTCTGGGCTGGCGATCGACCCAGCCACAATGGCTGCTTATCAATATGTGTTCGGTCTAAAATATTTGGGACAAGCAGAAATTCCGGCCGCTACAAATGTTGGAGGAACCAAGGTAGGTGGATTGTCTGGCCTTACCTACGCGGGCACCAACACTTACTACACTATCTCCGACGGCCGCAATAATTTTGGCAGTCCCGGTCCGTCTCGCTTTTACACTCTCAATATACCTGATGTGAGTGCGGTTGACTTGGGAGGAGTTACTCTTACAGGGGTGACACAGATTGGCAATCCGCCTCCCTTTGCCGCAGATAGATCGGATACAGAGGGCATTGGCTTCATCGGCGGCAATGTCTTCGTCTCTTCTGAAGGCAATTTCTCGACAATTACCCAGTCTTTTATCAATAGCTTCGCCATTGGCACGGGACAGCAAAACCTAGCGCTGCCTATTGCTTCCAAATACGACGTATCAACAAATACTAGCAGCGGCATCCGCAACAATCAAGGTTTTGAAAGTCTGACCATTACTCCCAGTCAAAGTTTTCTGTTTACAGCAACAGAAAATGCTCTCGAACAAGACGGCCCTGCTTCAGGTACAACGGCTGCCATTGGCACGCGATCGCGCATTTTAAGATATAACTTAACCACAAACACCGCAAGCGGAGAATTTCTTTACAACACCGATAAAAACAATGGCATTTCTGAAATGCTGGCCGTTGATGATAATACGCTGCTGGTTCTAGAACGTTTTTTCAACCCAATCACATTCTCAGGCGATTTGAAGCTTTATCAAATTTCTTTAACGGGTGCGACTGACATTCAAAGCAATATTGGCTTGACTGCTTCTGGTGTTACTGGCATTACACCGGTATCAAAAACTCTGATTGCTGATTTCCCAAACATTTCAGGCTTTCCGGTAAACAATTTTGAAGGGATGACATTTGGGCCTTCTCAAACAACTGGGAAGCGATCGCTTATTCTTGTCAGCGACAACAATTTTGGATCCTTGTTTTCCATTCCCACCGCATTCGCAGCCTTTGCAGCCAACAACGCACCTGTACTCAACAACAGCGGAACGCCGGTACTAACAGCAATTAACGAAGATGTACCTCCTGCCAGCAACACCAGCACCTTTGTTTCTGCTTTAATTGCAAATGCAGTTACAGATCCCGACACCGCCGACACTCAAGGAATTGCAGTCACGGCGACAGACAATACTAACGGCAGTTGGGAATATTCAACTGATAGCGGTGCGACTTGGACGGCATTCGGCACGCCGTCAACAGCAGCAGCGAGACTGCTAGCAGGCAATGCCAGCATCCGCTTTCTTCCCAATGCAGACTACAACGGCACTGCCAATATCACTTATCAGGCATGGGATGGAACGACGACTAACTCTGGCACTAATATCCTGACGAACGGCGGGACGGCTGATATTTCGACTGCCAGCAGTATGGGGGGGTTAGCAGCTTTCAGTACAGCCAGCGAGACAGCAACAATTACCGTTAATCCTGTCAACGACGCACCTTCCTTTACTAAAGGGGGAGACTCAAGCGCCAGCCACAACGCAGGCCCGCAAACCATTGCTGGATGGGCCACAGGCATTTTCCCAGGCCCCGCCAACGAGTCCGCACAAACTGTTAGTTTTCAAGTGGTGGGGAATGACAATACTGCTTTATTCAGCGTACCACCGGCGATCGACTCTTTAGGACAACTGACTTTTACGCCGGCGGGGGGTGCAACTGGCACTGCCAATATCACTCTAAACCTCAGAGACAGTGGCCGAACTGACTTAGGCGGCGTGGATATTTTGGCAAACCAGACATTTGTGATTAACATAACCAATCAGCCACCGCTGGCACAAATTGACAATTACCAAACCCTGCACGGTAAAGTCCTGAATGTGCCTGTTGGTCAGGGAGTTTTAGCAAACGATATCGACTTTGACGGCGATTTGC
>NZ_JAUBTO010000030.1:24809-32304 GCF_036702495.1 Microcoleus sp. C2D2
CGGCGATTTGCTGACGGCAACTAAAGTCACAGATCCCAACAATGGCACTCTCGGATTTAATCAGGATGGTTCGTTTATTTATACTCCGAATCCTGGATTCTTTGGAGTCGATAGTTTTACTTATACTGTCAGTGACGGGGCTGCAACTTCAGCAGAAATTTTAGCAAATATTAATGTCACCAATCAGCCGCCGATCGCACAAGCTGACACCTACAGCATCAGTCCGGGAAAAGTCCTCAGCGAAATAGTGCCGGGAGTTTTAGCCAACGACTCCGACGCAGATTTAGACGCGCTGACTGCTGCGGTGGCCGCAAACCCGACGCAAGGGTCGATCGCCCTCAACAAAGACGGTTCTTTCACTTATACTCCTAACGCAGGCTTTTCTGGAACAGACACCTTTACCTACACAGTCAGCGACGGGATAGTTAATTCTGAACCGGCTACAGTGACTGTCAGCGTCAACAATAACCCGCCTGTGGGGAATTCTGACAGCTATACTACTGGTTATAATACGGGTCTCAACGTGACGGGTTTGGGAGTCTTAATCAACGATACAGACCCGGAAAACGACCCGCTGACGGCGATTCTGGTGACAAATCCGGCTACAGGGTCGATCGCCCTCAACGCTAACGGTTCCTTCGTTTACACTCCGAATGCTGGTTTTGCAGGGACAGACTCTTTTACCTACAAAGCTAATGATGGCAAAGCTGATTCTGCGATCGTCACGGCAAGCATTATTGTAAATAACCCTCCGACTCCGACTCCCACGGAAACTCCGACTCCGACTCCGACGGAAACTCCAACTCCGACTCCGACGGAAACTGCAACTCCGACTCCGACGGAAACTCCGACTCCGACTCCCACGGAAACTCCGACTCCGACTCCCACGGAAACTCCGACTCCGACTCCGACGGAAACTCCAACTCCGACTCCGGCGGAAACTCCGACTCCGACTCCGGCGGAAACTCCGACTCCGACTCCGACTCCCGCGGAAACTCCGACTCCGACTCCGACGGGAACTCCGACTCCGACGGGAACTCCGACTCCGACGGCAACTCCAACTCCGACTCCGACGGAAACTCCGACGGCAACTCCAACTCCGACTCCGACGGAAACTCCGACGGCAACTCCAACTCCAACTCCAACTCCGACTCCGACGGAAACTCCGACTCCGACTCCGACTCCCACGGAAACTCCGACTCCGACTCCCACGGAAACTCCGACTCCGACTCCCTCGGAAACTCCGACTCCGACTCCCACGGAAACTCCGACTCCCACTCCGACTCCGACTCCAACTCCAACTCCAACTTCGGCGGAAACTCCGACTCCGACTCCGACTCCAACTCCAACTCCGACTCCGACTCCAACTCCAACTCCGACTCGGACGGGAACTCCGACTCCGACTCCGACGGAAACTCCGACTCCGACGGAAACTCCGACGGAAACTCCGACGGAAACTCCAGACGATCGCGATTGCATTTGCGAACAGATTACCCTACCCGCGATCGGTTCGATTCCGGGCCCGAATTCAGTCGATCGCACTTTCAACGGCACTGAGGACAGCGACTTCCTCATCGGCAGCAATCTCAACGACGTTATCAGGGGTTTCAACGGCGACGACATTCTGCTGGGCGAAAAAGGCAACGACAATATTTACGGGGGACTGCCCAGCAATATCTCCCTTGGCCCCAATGCAGACAAAGATTTGGTGTTTGGCGGCAATGGCAATGATTACCTCAACGGCGGCGGCGGCGACGATCGCATTTTCGGGGGTAAGGGCGATGATGCGGCCATCGGCGGCAAAGACGATGACTGGATTTGGGGCGACAAGGGCAATGATACTCTGGTTGGGGCTGAGGGTAACGACAGCTTGTTTGGAGGCAGTTTTGACCCGTCTAGCCCTGACTCGACTGGACGCGATTTGCTGTTTGGCGGTGCGGGTAACGACTTGTTGAACGGGGGAGATGCTGCGGATACTTTAAGCGGCGGAGAGGGCAATGATACGGTTTACGGCGGCAAGGGCAATGATGTTGTGGTGGGGGGTACTGGCAACGATCTGCTGTTGGGCGCGATCGGCAGTGATAGCATTTGTGGCGAGGATGGGGACGATACTATTTTCGGAGACCGGGCGATCGGCTTTAACGGCGAGTCTGATTCCCTCTGCGGGGGTGCTGGCAATGATTTGATGTTTGGCAACGGCGGTAGTGACAAGCTATGCGGCTTCGAGGGCAACGATACTCTCAACGGCGGTAAAGGCGACGATTATCTGATTGGGGGTTTGGGAAATGATATTCTCAGCGGCGGCATTGGGCGCGATCGCTTTGTTTTAACAGCAGGTTCCGGCAGCGATCTAATTACTGATTTCACAAAAGGTGAAGATTTACTGGTGTTACCGGGCGGTCTAACTTTTGCTCAACTTAGTATTACCCAAAACGCTAATGCAGCTTTCATCAGAATTGGTCAGAACGGTCAACTGTTGGCTGCTGTCAATGGAGTGCAAGCTAGTGCGATCGATCTCAATGATTTTACCATCTTTGGCTAACCACCACACAATCAGCCCTTTCTGGCGTGAGTGCTGACCTGGCTGACCTATTGGTGCGATCGGCAAATGCCCGATCCTACCGTCGGGCGATCGGCAATCAACCTAGTTTATTGCCGATCGCCTGTTAACTGAAAAAGATTTACCGATCGCAGGTTTCGAGATTTCAAGCCTTTGAGAGTCTTCTTCACCGCGAAGACTCTCGAAGGCACCGCACCCTACAGTTTCTCGTTTCCCGGCTTTGCCTTGTATTTAAACTGGAACCAGAGTCTGCTCCAAAGTTGCCACTAATTTGAGATTGTACTCATCCTCAAAAGAGGGCTTTTTATAATCCAAACTCCACAGTTCCAGAGCGCAATCGTCTGAGGGATTTAGCGGTTGCAGCCGCAAATGAAACTCTCGAACTTCTGGGCGGTGTTCGCATTTAAAATCCGAAATTGCCCCGATCTGCCGCCTGTCCAAAGCCACGGCCAGCCGCAGAAAAGGATGCAACTTACTTACTACTTCCCGGTATTTTTTCGTCAGTATTACAAAATTATCGTGCTTTTTTTTCGGAGGATTTTTACGGTGATAGCGAGCTAAATTTGCAATTACTTCTATCTCTGTTTCAGTGTATCCCAATAACTCACCATTGCGAATTAAATAGTAAGAATGCTTGTGGTGCGCCGAATGACTGACGTACAAACCGCAGTTGTGCAGAATTGCTGCCGCCCACAGCAACTCCCGTTCTTCGGTTCCCCAATTGTGGAGAATTCCTTGAGTTTGGTCGAAGAAATTGAGCGCAAATGCTGCGGTTCTTTCGCTTTGTTCTAAATTGACTTGATATTTGTTAGCCATGTGCAGAATGCTGCGCTGGCGGATTGAACCTTGATAGCGCAAGCGGTTTTCAATCAAACCGTGGGCCAGCATCCAGTCAACAATTACGCCTTCTCTCAGAGAGCGATCGCACACAGTAAGCGATTCAATTCCTAATAGTGTCATCGCTTCCTGCAAAATCAAAGATCCTGCCATAATAATTTCCGCCCGCTTGTCCGACATTCCCGGAATTGCCAGCCTTTCCGAGTAAGAAAGTTTGCGAAAGCGATTGACTAAATCGCGCAAATCTTTTAAACTTAACTGATATCCAGCCAGCGGACTCGGAACAGTTCCCAACTTTTCGCGAGCGTTAATTGCAGCCAGAGTTTCGATGGTTCCAGCAGTGCCAATCAAGCGCAAAGGTTCGCCAGCATTTAATTGAGAGCGCAATTCGTCGATCGGTCTTTCCAGCGAAATCCGAATATAAGCTTGCAAATAAGCAAACTCCTCCCTGCTAATCGGGTCAGTTTTGACAAATTGTCCTGTTAAGCGAACAGCACCAATTTTTGTACTGGTGAGACAGCGAGGCTCAGAACTGTCTCCTAAAATCAACTCCGTAGAACCGCCCCCAATATCAATAATCACCTGCGACTCATTGTTAAACTCCATCCCCGAAAGGACACCGAGATAAATTCTCCGCGCTTCTTCCTGACCGGAAATTAAACTAACATTCAGGTCTAATTCTTCAGCAACTTGTTTGAGAAAATCCCGCCCGTTAGGAGCTTCCCGAACAGCACTCGTAGCCACAGCGATAACTTGTTCAGCATTGAAAGTTTTAGCAATATCAAGAAAGCGGCCCAGAGTGGCGATCGCCCTTTCCATAACCTCGGACTTCAAGCACCCTGTCTTAGCCTCGCAATCGCCCAACCGAACCGTATCTTTTTCTCTAGCAATAATCGTAAATGCGGGCAATTTCGGATCGATCCGCGCCACCACCATGTGAAACGAGTTAGTACCCATATCAATAGCAGCAATAATGCGATTTGACTCCGCAGAAGCAAGTGAATTAACCATTGGAGTATATCGGGGTTGACAGATATTTATGATTATTTCACGAATCCAGTTAGGCATTCTATTAAATTAGCAACAATCTGGAACTGCTGACCGGCCTTGACTTTCACCGGTTTTCAATTCCGGCCCAAGTACGCGCGTGCGAAGCTATCCCGTAGGGAATCGCCATCCGAGAGAGTAAGTGATTGTGCCTAAAATTTGATAAGATCTAGAGTTAAAAATATCAAATCTAGAATTGAAATGCTTAAAGAGCCCGATCGCCAACCCGAATCCACATTGCTAACCGTCGTGAGGCTTTTGAGATGGGACAAACCAGCAGGAAGGCTCATTTTAATGATTCCAGCCCTCTGGGCCGTCTTTTTAGCAGCAGACGGGAGGCCGCCTGGAGCATTGGTGGGCGTGATTGTGTTGGGTACCTTAGCCACAAGTGCGGCTGGATGCGTCATCAACGACTTATGGGATCGCGATATCGATCCCGAAGTAGAAAGAACGCGATCGCGCCCCCTAGCATCCCGCGCCCTCACCGTGCAAACTGGAATAGGAGTTGCATTAATTTCCTTGGTATGCGCGGCGATTCTCGCTTTGTATCTCAATCCGTTAAGTTTCTGGCTGTGTGTCGCAGCCGTACCAGTAATTATCTGCTATCCCCTAGCAAAAAGATTTTTTCCAGTGCCGCAATTAGTGTTATCACTTGCCTGGGGTTTTGCAGTTTTAATTAGTTGGAGCGCCGCCGTTCACGAATTAGAATTAGCGACTTGGCTGCTGTGGGGTGCAGTCGTGTTTTGGACGATGGGATTTGATACAGTTTATGCCATGAGCGATCGGGAAGATGACCTGCGTTTGGGGGTGAATTCCAGCGCGATATTTTTCGGGGATAATGCCGCTAATGCTGTGGGTTTTTTCTTTGTTGGTACAGTCTGTTTGTTAGCAGCAATGGGAGTTAATCTGCACTTGCACATTGGTTTTTGGATGGCAATTAGTGCGGCGGCGATTTTGTGGTTTTTGCAGTACAGTCAACTCCGAAAAGCGGAGCTTCCTAAGCTTGTTTACGGTCAAATCTTTCGCCAAAATGTTTGGGTGGGGTTTGTCATATTGGCGGGGATGATTGTTGGGGAGATTTTTTAGCTTTTGTATGGGGTGGGGCGAGTGGATAAACGCAGTAGTTGGGTCGAAGCGCAGGGCATCGCCCGCCCCTAAAGCTTGTGGAACAGATTACTTCGATCGCCAAGTCTCCGGAACTCTACCAAAACAAGGTGCAGATATTACTGATAATATTTTAAATATCAATCTCAATAGGAATCAAGGGCGATGATAGAACCGATTTCGACTGCTGCTGCCATGACGATCGCCAAAATTGCGTTTGATAAATTTATCGAAGGCGGTGCAGGCGAGTTGGGCAAGAAAGTCACTGAAGGTATTACCCAGAAGATTCAGCAACTGGCACAAGCAGTTTTGCCTCGCCTGAAGGGGAATCAAGAAGCACTGAAAGTGCTGCAAGCGGCAGAAAAGGGATCGGTAGAAGATACGCAAAAACTCAAGAATTATCTGGACGCACTGTGGACAAAAAATCCAGAATTTGGTCAGCAAGTGCAGCAGCTTGCCAAAGAGATTCATTTTGAATTAACACGTAACGACATTCAAGCAGAGAATGTACAGCAGATTTTTGACGGACAGGGACTGCAAGTAAATAACCCCGCAGCACCAACGTTTCAGGCGAAAGATAGCCCGATTACGATCAACTACCATCTTCCTCCCAAAGATTAGCTGAAGTCGTCGGAAGATAGGGGAGCCGACAGAGTAAAGCCTTATACGATCGTAGATCGGTCGCGTCCCGATCCGAGTCGATGCGTGGGGCGGACGGCTGAATTAGCACAAGTACAAAGTTGGTTGAGCGATGCCAAAATTCGATCGATCGGGATAACTGGAGCGGGCGGCTATGGCAAATCGATGCTGCTGGCAAAAGTGTGTGGGGAAATTGAGGTAGCATCATCCTCTGGTTTTTTAGGAAAACCTTTCGAGCAAATTGTTTGGACGACTTTTACCGAATCTTATCGGTTTGAAAGTTGGGGTGGTTGGCTGTTGGTGCAACTGTTGGGAGAAATTCCCATCGGGTTGACGCGATCGGAACTTATCCCAGCGCTGGTAAATGTTTTGGCACAGCGGCGCTGTTTGCTGGTGCTGGATAATGCGGAAACTCTGCTGACAGAAAGCGGTGATTGGTTGGAAGCCGAGTATGGGAAATTTTGGTTGGCGGTGATGGGTGCGACGAGTCAAAGCGTGCTCGTACTGGCTAGTCAGGAACAGCCAAATTTGCCGCCGAATTTGCTTAATTGCAGTCGTTGGAAGCGTTTGGGCGGACTGGATGAGGCGGCTGGGGTGGCGCTGTTGCAAGCATGGGAGGTATCGGGAAGCGATGCGAAATTGCGAGAATTTGTCCGCCTTTGCGACGGGCATCCCCTGCTGATGGATGTGGTGGTGGGGAACTTGAAGGCGGATTTTGAGCTGGCTTGTATTGATGACTTGCCGCACGCCAATTACGAGTTGTTTAATTTAATCGGGCTGCATCGCGGCGATCCGATGGCTAGCTTGCGGGCGATTTTGGCCTGGAGTATTGCACGGCTACCGGAGGAGTTACAAGGGTTGATTCTGCGGCTGTGGATCTATCCGATACCATTTAACTTGGTGCGGCTGAAGGATGCTTATCCCGATTTACAGGTGACAGTGGGGCAATGCCGGCAGTTGGCGCGGAGATCGCTGTTGCAAGAAAGATGCCAACAGCGAGTGTGGGAGTTTTGGTTTCAGCCACTAATTCGGGAGTATTTACAGACGCGGGTATTGGAAGATTGTCGCGCCAAGGGATCTGTTTGGGAAGAAGCCAATACCCTGCAAGCCATCGGCGATGTTTTGCAATTCCTCGATCGCCGTGATGAAGCCCTAGAGCGCTACGATAAGGCTTTGAAACTCTACGAGCAAGTAGGAGACAATCTGGGCAAAGCCAATACCCTGCAAGCCATCGGCGATGTTTTGCAATTCCTCAAGCGCTGTGATGAAGCCCTAGAGCGCTACGATACGGCTTTGAAACTCTACGAG
>NZ_JAUBTO010000030.1:32404-67314 GCF_036702495.1 Microcoleus sp. C2D2
CAAGTAGGATCCAATCTGGGCAAAGCCAATACCCTGAAAGCCATCGGCGATGTTTTGCAATTCCTCGATCGCCGTGACGAAGCCCTAGAGCGCTACGATACGGCTTTGAAACTCTACGAGCAAGTAGGATCCAATCTGGGCAAAGCCAATACCCTGAAAGCCATCGGCGATGTTTTGCAATTCCTCGATCGCCGTGATGAAGCCCTAGGGCGCTACGATACGGCTTTGAAACTCTACGAGCAAGTAGGAGACAATCTGGGCAAAGCCAATACCCTGCAAGCCATCGGCGATGTAGCATTAGCTAACGAGCAGTATCCGGAAGCACTTCAGCATTACCGACAGGCGTTAGCTTTAGTCGAACAAATTCACGATCTATACAGCACAGCCCGCGTCTGGTGTTATATCGGCACAGCTTACGCGACACAGGGCGACAAGCCTGAAGCAATTTCAGGTTTCACTACCGCCGCCAGCATATTTCGGAATATCAAGTTAGAGGATTGGGCTCAGTTTTGCGAAAGAGCGATCGAGGAAATAGATAACCCCAAAAACATCAAATCGCAGGCGAATTATCCAATCCTGTATCCGCGTTAATCTGCGTCCATCTGCGGTTAAAAAATAGCGAGATCCCTTTCTCACCCAGATTCAGAAGGGCGATCGCTATTTGGAATGAATTCGCGATCGCTTTTTTGCGGTTCATTAAAAGAGCGATCGCTTCTACTTGTAGGATGGAATAACCGCTGGCACCTCCCAATTTCCATGACCGACCCCATCCAGCCAGAAGCCCGCCAAATTCTCGACACTCTCGCCTTTACCCCCTGCGATCGGTGCCATCCCCTCAGCCACGACATGGAAAAAGCTACGCAGCTAGAATGTTCTCTGGAAGCTGCGATCGAAATGGCGATCGCTAGTTTTCTAGACTCAGAAGCTTTCAGCTTTGAAGATTGCCTATTATCGCAACGTCTTAAGGAATCAGAATTGGTAGAAATTCCCCAAAAGAAATAGAGTGCGATCGCCCGTTTTACAATCAAAAGAGCGAGATCCCTTCTTCCATCCGCGTTAATCTGCGTTCATCTGCGGTTTAAAAAGAGCGAGATCCCTTTCTCAGGATAATCCAGAAAGGATCTCGCTCTTAATCTGTTACGACCCTGTGATTTAATGGGATGGGCGATCGGTTATGCTGCAATATGTCTTATATCAACAATAATCCCAGAGCTACCCCAGATGAAATTAGAGTCGGCGAATTTTTGAACAACAAAGCAGAAGCTGGCGAACTGACTGGAGTAATCCGAGTAGAAGGAACCGCCGAAAGACCAAACATCAGGACAGGTGACTATAGTTTTTTTCACCCAGACGCCACCCAAACATCCGCCGATCTGATGCAACCCCAAACCAGACGTACCAGGAGCCTCGCTCAGAATATCATAGAAAAAGACGGTCAAGCCGAGATTGTAGTAGTTGAACTTGGTATCGGGGACAGCGAATTGCTAGAAGTGGACGAAGTTCAACGCATGGCCCAAGGAGTTATCAACACACCCGGTCACAGCATCGATCGAATTATCATTATTAAAGACAGTCAAATCATCGTTGATGTATAGCGTGAGAAATTATTATGCCTAGACTCTCTTGTCGGTGCGGTGAAAGCTTCAGTTTATCTCCAGTTCCACATCCCCAAGGATTCAAAATATTGTGGGAACCCTTGCGCGAAAAACTTATTGAGGATCTGATTGCTGTTTACTCCTCTGCTGCATCCGAGGAGGAATTTGAAGATAAAGTTTACCAGCTTCTTTATCCTAAAAATCCCGAATTTCCTCAAGTTTATGAATGTCCCCACTGTGGCAGACTGGCTGTATTTGCCCGTGCTTCTGATAGTAAGCCTGCTTTGTGGTTTGAGCGAGAAGAATTTCAGGGCGATCTGGTTAATTCCCTCCGTTCTTTGTTAGAGGAAAAGATGAGCTATCCTGTCAGCATTTCTCCTGTAATTTAATAATATTTTTTGGGAGACTTGAAAGAGCGAGATCCCTTCTTACATCTGCGTTAATCTGCGTCCATCTGCGGTTAAAAAAGAGCGAGATCCCTTTCTCACGCATATTCAGAAGGGAGCTCGCTCAACTATTACCTAGAATTCCAATCAATCCTTCTTTCAAAGACTGAATATCTACATCTTGAAGCCTTCCCAATTTTTTGAGAATCTGTTTTTTTTCAATTGTCGTAATAACTGGCTTAATCATAGAAGCTTTTAAAAGCCCAGCCGATCGCCAATCTGTTATGACAATATCACAGACTTTCGGGCTACTGCTAACTTGGCTAGTTATACCCATAAGAATGCGATCGGGATATTCTGCATTATAAACGTCAGAACTAATAACAACTGCTGGACGTTTTTTATTGGTAGTTTGATCGGTAAAAGGAAACGGAACTAAAACCACATCACCGAAATTATAACTCGTCATACTCCGCGTCCTCTGGGTTATCCCAAATTTTAGCAAAAGCTGCTTCTGAGAGTTTAGTTGCAGTATAAACGAGAAGACGATCTTCACTTCGCGTTAAAAGGAAATCGATAAAATCTTCTAATACCGTAATTTTATCTGGCGGTAAACTACGGATTTTTTCCATCAGCTTTGTTTCCGGGTTTTGGGCGACACTCATGTTATCTCTCACTTGTTAAGTTTAACTTAGCATACATTTTATATTCTATCAATTTAATCTAATTTATTCCTTCTGCCATTCTTCTCAACCTAATTCAGCCACTTCCTGTAACTCTGTCTCTCCTGCTGCCTAAACATCCGCATAGAGCAGCGCCAATTCTTTCAAATGCTCGGTTTCTAGCGCTAATTCCCACCGTTGAATCGCTATTATAACCAATTCACTAGGATCTTTAAATCCATAGTTTTGACAGAGTTCTAAAAATTTTATTTGAGATTCATCTAGTTTAAATGTTTGCTCTTTCATAGTAAAAATACTAGGAAGCTTTAGAAAGTTAGTTGTGTCAAAAGCTGTTTTTAGGAAGCCACTATTTTTATGATAACATACATTCGTAGATAGCGTGCAAAAAAACTAGCAAGTATTAATAACACCATATTCACCCCAAAACTATGAAAAAAATCATCATTGGCATCATGGGCCCCGGCGAGAGTGCCACATCAACAGACTTAGAAAACGCCTATCAACTCGGACAACTCATCGCCGAAGCAGGATGGATATTGCTAACTGGTGGCAGAAATGTCGGCGTCATGGATGCCGCCAACAAAGGAGCAAAATCAGCCAACGGTTTAACAGTCGGCATCCTTCCGGGAAATGACACTCGCGGCATTTCTGAAGCTGTAGATATTGCCATTGTCACCGATATGGGAAACGCCAGAAATAACATTAACATTCTTTCTTCAGACGTAATCATTGCCTGCGGTATGGGGACGGGCACTGCTTCAGAAATCGCCCTCGCTCTCAAAGCTAACAAACAAGTTATCTTGTTAAATGACAGCGCAGAAAGTAAACTTTTCTTTAAAAATTTAGCACAATTTAACATCTTTGTGGTAAACAATGCTGTAGAGGCTATGAATCAAGCTCGCGAAATCCTAGTAAATCCAAGATGAAATCCCAGATGAGACTAAGCAAATTCAACTTTTGTGCGATCGGCATTTTCCTGACTTTGGGGATTTTCGTCAGTAGCAAAGCAGACGGAGGAATTGTACAGTTCACTTTCAGCAACAAATCCACTCAAAAATTAGCACAAACCCTCCCTCCTCCTCCCCCTTCCGCAAAGCCTCTTACCGGACAAGAAACGCGACCTATTCGCAGCGAATCCGTGCCGGATCAAATAGCTTTAGCAACCCATTTGCAGACAATCAAAGCTAGACTCTACGGTGCTTACTGGTGTCCTAACTGTCACGCGCAACAAGAACTTTTCGGCAAAGAAGCATTTAGCGCGATTACTTACATTGAGTGCGATCCCAGAGGCAAAGATGCTCAACCGGATTTGTGCATAGCTGCCAATATTAAAGTTTATCCCACTTGGGAAATTCGGGGTAAATATTACACGGGGCGGCATTCTTTGCAAAAACTGGCTATTTTATCCGGTTATAGAGGTAGCAGCAATTTTCAACCACAAGTTCCCTCTCCTTAGAAATATCTCAATTACTCGTTTCGGGCCGGAAGAATTAGTATTATTGAACCGCGAAGGCGCGAAGGACACGAAGGAAGAAGGAAGAAGTAGATAGTCTTCTACCGGGAAGGGAGTAGTTCGCGATCGCACTCGCCCACTAAGAAACCGGGTTTTTGAACCGAGATTGACGGTTTTCAGCAATTATTTTGGTTAAAAACCCGGTTTCTCGCCACCCGTGCGTCCAGGACTAAGCTGTTGTGCATTTAAATTGTATATTTCGAGTCCCGATCAAAAATCGTCAAATCCTCTCCCCCTCTCCCCTTCACCCCCTCTCCCTCTCTAATACCATAGGCAATCTAGATGCAACACAGCTTATAAATGTAGGGTGTGCACGGCGCACCTAAAATTATGATTTTTATGAATTCAAGTTCTGAATAATATGAATTGACATGATAGTGAGCTGGTTATTTAATTGTAATTAGGCGGACAGATATATGTCAATTTCAGATTAGCAGTTATTCAGGAGACTGAAGCGATGCAGTTACAAGTTAGCAACAAACAAATAATCTGGATCGGTTGGCTGTCTTTTTCGGCAATTGCATTTCCCGTAACGAGCCAAGCTATAACAGTACAAGAAGTACCGAATCCCCGCCAAGGAAATAACACTTGGGTAACGGACAAAGCAAACATTCTCAGCGACAGCACCGAAACTCAGCTAAATCAAATGATTTCGGATTTAGAGGCAAAAAACGGCTCAGAAATCGCTGTTGTGACAGTGCCTCATACTAAGCCATCGGCGACACCCAAAGCATTTGCTACAGAATTATTTAACTTTTGGGGGATTGGCAAAAAAGGTAAAAATAACAGAGTTTTATTGTTGATTTCGTCGGGGGAACGCCGCGTTCAAATTGAAACAGGTTCTGGCATTCAAAGCATTTTCCCGGATGCTAAAGCAGTGGGCATTATTCAAACCGAAATTACGCCCAGATTTAAACAGCAGGACTTTGACGGGGGCACATTAGCCGGGACAAAGGCGTTAGTAAATGTTTTACAAACTCCGATGGTAAATGCTCACTCTCAAACCACGCTGCCTTTGGCTCCAATCGTACCATCTCAAGGGGTGAAACCGTCACCAATACCTAGTCAATCGCCAGTTATTAGCAATAGTACATCCACAGGTGAAGATTCATCGAATCTAATCTAGGGCTTACTTGGGTTGTTATTCATAGCATTCATAGTTTTTATACCTTGCTTCATTATCTTCAGAATATTTCGCAGCTTATTGTCTCGGATATCTCCTTCCCCCTCCCACCGCCGTTATTCGCGCAATTACAGCACTAACCGTCCGAATTACAGCACTAACCGTCCGAATTACAGCAGTAACAATTGCAATTACAGCAGTAACAGTCACAACTATTGCGGTGGGGCTGGCGACTACAGCATTAACAGCATCGATTACAGTACCAGTAGCGACTACAGCAGTAACAGTAGCAGCGATGATTGCGGTGGCTACTACACCACTAATAGCAGCGACTACAGTATTAGCAACAGCGACTGCGGGGGTAGCTTTGGCGGTGGCGACTCCAGCGGTGGCGGTGCGGGTGGCGACTACAGCATTAGCAGTAGCGACTGCGGAGGTAGCTTTGGCGGTGGCAACTCCAGCGGTGGCGGTGCGGGTGGCGACTACAGCAGCAGCAGTAAGCTGTGTTGCATCTAGATTGCCTATGGTATTAGAGAGGGAGAGGGGGTGAAGGGGAGAGGGGGAGAGGATTTGACGATTTTTGATCGGGACTCGAAATATACAATTTAAATGCACAACAGCTTAGCAGTAGCGACAGCAGCAGCAGCAGCAGTAGCGACAGCAGCAGCAGCAGTAGTAGCAGCGATTCTAGTAGTGGGGGTGGCGGTGGGGATTGGTAATTCGGTAAGGGAGGCAGAAACTGAGTTTTGCTAACAGGAATTAGTCCCCCTCTGGGGGGACGCAAGGCAAGTGTAGTTGCGGTTGAAACCGCCCAACTCGCAAGGGGGTAGCTAATTAAAATACTCTTCAACAATTTTCAAAATCCGCGAGGCGGCCAAACCGTCACCAAAGGGATTAATTGCCATTGCCATTGCGTTGTATGCTTCGGAATTGCTGAGCAATTCTGCCGCTGCTGTGAAAATTGTATCAGAATTAGTACCCACAAGTTTAGCGGTGCCTGCGGAAATTGCCTCTGGTCTTTCTGTTGTTTCTCGTAATACTAAAACTGGCTTACCTAAACTCGGTGCTTCCTCTTGCAAGCCGCCGGAATCTGTGAGAATTAAATAACATCTCTGAATAGCTCCTACTAATTCTGCGTAATCTAAAGGTTCAGTTAAAAATACTCTCGGGTGGTCGCCCAAAAGAGCTTGCAAAGGTTCTCTGACTGTGGGATTTCGGTGTAGAGGTAAGAGCAAGGCTGTATCGGGGAATTTATCTAAGATTTGGAGAAATGCGCGAGCAATTCCTGCTAAAGGTTCTCCCCAATTTTCGCGACGGTGAACAGTTGCTAAGATAGTGCGATATTTGCTCCAATCTAAGTTAGGAATGTTGCATTCTGGTTGGCGTTTGGCGACAGAAAGCAAGGCATCGATTACTGTGTTGCCTGTACGGTGAATTTCTCCCAAAACGCCCGATCGCCCTAAATTCTCTTGGGCCAGCGCTGTCGGGGCAAAATGCAGCCGTGTGAGCTGAGATATCAACCGTCGGTTAGCCTCTTCGGGGTAAGGATTGAACAGGTCGTCTGTCCGCAATCCGGCTTCTACGTGACCTACGGGTATTTTCTGGTAAAATGCAGCCAAAGTAGCGGCAAACGCTGTCGTTGTATCGCCCTGAACTAAGACGATTTCGGGCTGCAATTCTTTAAAGGAGGCTTCCAAACCCTGCAAACTCCGGGATGTAATATCTGTCAAGGTTTGCTGGTGCTGCATAATTGCTAAATCCCGATCGGCTTTTAGATCGAACATTCGCATTACTTGTTCGACCATTTCTCGGTGCTGACCGGTTAAAATTACTTGGGTGTCAAAGGTTGGCGAACTTTTGAACTGTTGAATTACTGGGGCTAGTTTAATCGCTTCCGGGCGAGTTCCTAAGACGATGCAAACGCGGTGTGTGGCTTCGGGCATGGTAAAATTGGGTAGTTGAGATTTGCGAGGCTCTTAAAGGCTGAAGATTTTAGAGCAGGTTTGAATCGTTGGTTAACAAGATTTATTTTTTTATGAACCGCAGAGGGCGCAGAGGGCGCAGAGGAGGGAGAGAAGAGAGATAGAAGGTGTTTTTTTTTTGAGTTATATCGTTTTATATCGCACTGTTGGTACATTTTTAATTATTAATTGCTCATGCCCTATCGTTACATTCTATTTTACAAACCCTACGACGTTTTAACTCAATTCACTGACAAGTCCAGCGAAACTAAACGCAGCACTCTCAAAGACTATATTCCTATTCCTAACATTTATGCGGTAGGAAGACTCGATCGCGATAGTGAAGGTTTGTTGCTGCTAACGGACGATGGGCCCCTTCAGCACCGCCTCAGTGACCCGACCTTCGCTCATCCCCGCACTTACTGGGTGCAAGTTGAACGGATTCCCGATGCAGGGGCGATCAGGGCTTTGCAGACAGGTGTCACAATTCAAGATTATCGGACTCGATCGGCAAAAGTGCAATTATTGTCAGCAGAACCACCTTTGCCGCCCCGCGAACCGCCGATTAGATTTCGCAAAAACGTGCCGACAGCTTGGCTGGAAATGACTCTCACAGAAGGCCGCAACCGCCAAGTCCGCAGGATGACCGCAGCAGTAGGGTTTCCGACGCTGCGGCTAGTCAGGTGTGCGATCGGGCATTTGCGTCTCGAAGGTCTCAATCCCGGTGAATGGCGCGAACTAACTCAAGCCGATTTGAGATTTGAGATTTGAGATTTTTGATTGGAGAATTACAGTCAACCGTCTTGACATTTAGGACATTCTTGATAGCTGAAACTATTACTACGGCTGCAGTTCCCTTCTTCCTTCTTCCTTCTTCCTTCTTCCTTCTGCTTACTTTCGAGGCGGCAAAATAAAACTCTCCTTTCCATTCTTATCTTTTTGCACCTGAGCTCCCAACTTGACAAGAGCTTGTTTCGCCCTTTGACGCACCAACTTATCAGTTGTTTGAGCATAAACCGTACTCCAAGCAGTAAATCGCACCGGCACGCTATCGGGATCTCGGCGCAAATACTCAGCAGTTGCTCGAAATATCGGCGCCAATTTCGACCCTTTCGGGCTTCCTTGCACCCAATCAGCGGCCATTTCGTGAGAGCGAATTGATTCGGGAATATCCCCCAACAGCAGCAACTCATCAAGACCTTTAGTTCGCCACACTATCCACGATTGGGAATGAATTTGCGGCGAAAGGGAAAGGGCGCTAGTACCCCGCTCTATCAAATTAACAGCAGTTTCAGGCTTTCCCTGATAAAAAGAAATAGCTGTGGAAAGAAACAGATAGATGTCAACCCACCGCGGGTCGCGCTGCGTAACTATGTCAAAATAATCTTGGCTCAGATTGTAGCCCGTTACATCTCGCGCTTCGTCGTCGCCAAAATACTGCAAAAATTTGAGAAATGTCCAATCTGCAATTAAATTGTCAAACCCAAAACTAGGGATAGTTTTGAGCATTTTCAGCCGCAGGACTTCTTGCTGCGCTTCTTGCTGTGCGGCTTGCTTGAAACTGGCAGCAGACATTCCAGAGAGAGGCTTTTGCCCCTGAACACCAACTGGGGACATTCCGCCCAACTGCCCGCTAGACTGCATGGCAACGACCCCCGCCAGCGCTGCTAGACCGATAAATCCATTAACGAGCAGGCTCAACCACTTACGCGAAAATTGTTCGATTTTAGCTTCCACGGCACATTTAAATCCAAGTTTTAAATTAAGTTTATTGAAAGAGAGTAATAATTGGTTGGCGATCGACTAAAAATCTCGTTAAACTGTCCAAAGGGATGGTTGAGCCTCCACACAATAGTTTAAGTAGTAGTTTGAGATTTTTTAGAAATATAAAATCTCAAATCAAAAATCTAAAATCGAATTGAGCCAAATTCAATGAATCAAGCCCGCAGACGCTTTTCTAAATTACAGGCAGCCCTGTTCAGTGGGGCGATGGCAACAACCGCTTCGATATCTTTGCTCGTTCCCGGGCTGAGTCAATCAGTCCGCGCTGAGCTTCAAGATAGCCCCAAAGCTGTCTTAGACGAAGCTTGGCAAATTGTGAACCGAGAGTATGTTGATGGCAGCTTTAACAAGACTGACTGGCAATTGACCCGCCAAGAACTGTTGAGCAAAAACTATACCTCTCGCGAAGCTGCCTACACCGCTCTCCGTAAAGCCCTAGAGAAATTAAACGACCAGTACACCCGCTTCATGGACCCGAAGCAGTACGAAGCTCTGACGAATCAAACCTCCGGGGAACTGACAGGGGTGGGGATGAGGCTGGAAGAAGACGAAAAAACGAAAGCGATTAGGGTAGTCGAGCCGATGGAAAATTCCCCGGCCCTGAAGGCAGGGATTCAAGCGGGCGATACGATTTTGGTGATTGACGGCAAAACTACCAAAGGCATGACTGTCTCGGATGCGGCTCAGGTAATTCGGGGGGACGAAGGCACGAAAGTCACGCTGCGGATTGCTCGTGAGGGCAAAAGCGAATTTGACATCACTCTGACTAGGGCGAGAATTGAGGTAGCTGCAGTTCGCTACAGCCTCAAGAAGGAAGGCGGTAAGAATGTCGGTTACATCCGTTTGCAAGAGTTTAGCTCGCACGCGGGCGAACAAATGCAGGCGGCGATTAAAAAGCTCTCGGATCAGAAAGCTGATGCTTTTGTTTTGGATTTGCGGGGGAATCCCGGCGGGTTGCTGCGAGTGAGCATTGATATCGCTCGGATGTGGATGGATACAGGGGCGATCGTCCGCACAGTCGATCGCGCGGGCGATTCTCAGGAAATGCGGGCAAACCGCACTGCTATCACTGACAAGCCTTTGGTGGTGCTCGTGGACGATAACTCGGCCAGCGCCAGCGAGATTTTGGCCGGTGCTCTGAAGGACAACAAGCGCGCAACTGTGATGGGCGGCCAAACTTTTGGCAAAGCTTTGGTGCAGTCGGTGCATTCTTTGGCTGACGGTTCGGGATTGGCGGTGACGATCGCTCACTACTATACCCCGAACGGTACGGATATCAGCCACAAGGGGGTTACTCCCGATGTCAAAGTCGAAGTAAGCGACGAACAAAAGCTGAAATTAGCTAACAAACCGATGTTGGTTGCGACTCAGGACGATCCTTGCTACGCGCAGGCGATCGCACTTTTGCAAACTACCGCTTCGTCTCCCCGTCCCGTTCCTGGTAAAGAGGCTCTTGTTCCTAAAAAGTAGTTGAAACCGTAAGTTATTAACAATAAGCATGAAGATGAAACCCGCGCCTGCGGGTTTTGTTTTTGTAGTTTGATTTAGCCTCAGATTGTTAGAAAATGGTTTGTAATAACAGCCAACTATTTAATCCTACTATAATACTAGCCACTAACCAAGCTAAGGCTTTCAGCCAAAATGGATTCACAAACTCTCCCATTAAGTTGCGGTTTGAGGTAAACATTACCAAGGGAATTACTGCAAAGGGTAATTGCAAACTGAGAATCACTTGACTGAAAACCAGCAAATTAGTTGTACTGCCTTCACCGAACAAGATAATTGCGATCAAAGCCGGTACAATTGCAATCAGTCGAGTCAGCAACCGCCGCAACCAAGGCCGCAGACGAAAATTGAGAAACCCTTCCATCACAATCTGTCCTGCTAGAGTTGCAGTCAAAGTTGAATTCTGCCCCGAAGCCAATAAAGCAAAGGCAAAAATTGCACTGGCAGAACCCACACCCAGCACCGGAGAAAGCAGTTTGTAAGCATCTTGAATTTCTGCTACTTCTTGATAGCCGGAAAAGTGAAAGCTGGCAGCAGACAATATCAGAATTGCTGAATTAATAAACAAAGCTATTGACAGCGCTACGGTAGAATCAATAGTGCCAAATTTAATTGCTTCCCATTTTTTATCAGCAGTTTCTTGCCAAGAGCGAGTTTGCACGATCGATGAATGCAGGTAGAGATTGTGGGGCATCACAGTTGCCCCTAAAATACCAACCGCAATATAAAGCATTGCCTGATTTTGCAAAATCTCTAGGCTGGGAACATAACCGAGTAAAAGTCCTCCGGCATCTGGTTTGGCAAAAATTATTTCTGCGATAAAGCAACCGCCAATAATTGCAATAATCGTAATCACCAAAGCTTCGATATAACGAAAGCCTTTCCCTTGTAAAAATAACACCATTATTACATCTAGCGCAGTGATGCACACTCCCCAAACTAAGGGAATGCCAAATAGCAATTGCAGTCCGATCGCACTGCCAACAAGTTCCGCTAAATCGCAAGCAGAAATAGCAATTTCACAAAGTATCCACAGCAAAAAACTGACTCGCGGACTGAAATAATCTCGACAAGCTTGTGCCAAATCTCGTCCCGTTGCTACTCCTAAACGCACGCAGAGTGATTGCAGCAAAATTGCCATCAAATTAGATAGCAAAATCACACTTAATAGCGCATAGCCAAACTTTGCTCCCCCCGCTAAGTCAGTCGCCCAGTTTCCAGGATCCATGTAACCCACTGAAACCAAATATCCAGGCCCTGCGTAGGCCAGCATTTTACGCCAGAAACCTTTGCTGTTGGGAACGGGGATGCTGCGGTGGACTTCAGGCAAGCTGGGCCTATTTTCCGAGTCAGTCATTGGTTGTACCGTTCAACACTTTTCATATTCTTTTCATAATATGACAAGTTTAGCGGAGTTTCATCATTCGTATGGATCAAAATCCGCCGGAGTCACCGTATATTTTAAGGTGTGTATATTTTTGAGGTTGAACCGAGGTGCGCGCGATCGACTATGATGAGGTCGATCGACAAAAAGCACTCGTATGTGCGAACACTCTATTTCAAAACTCTAGTCGCATTAAAAATAGCTGCTAAAGCCACCCCAACATCGGCAAAAACAGCTTCCCACATTGTCGCTAAACCAAAAGCACCCAAAGCAATAAATATGCCTTTGACTAACATGGCAAAAATGATATTTTGCCAGACAATATTGTGAGTTTTTCGGGCAATTTGGATGGCTTCAGCCACCTTGGAGGGTGCATCTGCCATAATCACAACATCGGCAGTTTCGATCGCCGCATCCGAACCCAAACCCCCCATCGCTATGCCCACATCAGCTCTCGCAAGAACGGGCGCATCATTAATTCCGTCCCCCACAAAGACAATTTTATCACCTTTTTTAGATTCGCCGATCAGTTTTTCGATCGCCTCTAATTTTCCTTCAGGTAATAACTCGGCTAAGTAGGAATCTAAACCGAGCTTTCTCGCAACACTATCGGCTACAGCTTGATTATCTCCTGTGAGCATCACGATTCGCTCAACACCTAATTTTTTGATGTCGCGAATAGCCTGTACTGCGTCTTCCTTAAGCTCGTCAGCAATTAAAATGTAGCCAGCGTAGCGGTTGTCTACCGCTAAATGGACGACAGTACCTTCAGCATTGCAGACATCGTGAGGGATATTTTCTCGGTGCAGCAAACGGTCATTTCCCGCCAGCACAATTTGATTATTTACTTTTGCTCGAATGCCGTGTCCAGCTATTTCTTCGTAATCTTTCACATCCGATAAATCTATCTTTCCCCCGTAAGCTTCCATGATAGATGTCGCGACTGGGTGATTTGATTGAGATTCTACTTTGGCTGCTATTTCCATTAACTCAGATTGTGAAAAACCCTTCTGAGGGAGAATTTGTGCTACTTTAAAAACTCCTTTTGTCAGAGTTCCTGTTTTGTCCAAAACAACTGTCTTGACTGCTGTCAGGGTATCTAAAAAAGTCGCTCCTTTAACCAAAATACCGCGCTTGGCTGCACCGCCAATTCCCCCAAAGTATCCCAAAGGAATGCTAATAACTAATCCGCAAGGGCAGGAAATAACTAACAAGACTAGGGCGCGGTAAACCCATAAAAATCTGTCTGCATTAGTTGCTCCTGAAATGAACAAAGGCGGAATTAAAGCCACTGCGAGCGATGCAAATACTACAAAAGGCGTGTAGTAACTGGCAAATTTGGTGATAAATTTCTCAGTTTCAGCTTTTTTGCTTCTGGCATTTTCTACTAATTCCAGAATTCGGGAGATTGAAGATTCACCGAAGAGTTTGGTAACTTTGACGGTGAGAACTCCTGTCTGGTTAATTGTTCCTGCTAAAACTGTTTCTCCAACTTTCACGGTTCGAGGTACTGATTCTCCAGTTAGTGCAGATGTATCAACCTGAGAATTGCCGTCTATAATTTCACCGTCTAAGGGAATTTTTTCTCCCGGTTTGACAAGGATGATATCGCCGACGGCTACGGTTTCTGGCGAAACTTTTTTGATGTCGCCATTTGCTTTGAGGTTGGCGCTGTCTGGGCGAATTTCTAAAAGCGATCGGATTGATTGACGCGATCGCCCAACGGCAAATTCTTGAAAAAATTCTCCGATTTTGAAAAACAACATCACCCCGACTGCTTCAGGGAGTTTGTGAATAGCGACAGCGCCGAGTGTTGCTATAGTCATTAAGAAATTTTCATCAAACACTCTGCCTCGCAGAATGTTGCGCGCCGCACTGGTTAAAACATTCCATCCGCTTAAAAGATAGGCTGGGATGAAAACCAGATATTCACCTATAGAATAGGGCGTGTTGTGCAGTTTTTCTTCAAAAATTAAACCGCCCACAAATAGTACAACAACCAATATCACAGGAATCAATTCTTGATTCAGGTTGAAATCTCCGTGGCCGTGGTCGTGGCCGTGGTCGTGGCCCTGGTCGTCGTGGTTATGATTCTCCTGGCTGTGTTCCTGGCGGTCGTCCTCATGACTGCAACTACAGCAGCCGGAATCGCTCGATTTTGCTTTTTGCATATGGTTTTTCTTGGGTTTATCCCAACACATGATCGTATGAATAGATATTCACATTATATACTCAAAAATAAAATATACTAGATTTTGAGTTAAAAATCTAGTATGTTTTAGAAAAATATTGTTAAGTTGGTAGCGAACGTTACTAGGGATTAAGAGTAATAACTATTCTCAGTTGCCGATTGAGAGAGAGAATGATTATCCCTAGCGGAAAGCCCTCTCTAGTCAATTCGACCAGCAACACATCAAAGGATTGCCGGGGAGTCCGACAGCCGCTGAAACCAGATATTTCAGAACCCTAGAGCACCTCAAATTAGTTGAGGCTAGTTTGCGCCGCTACGTGAGTCTTTGGGCTTTGGCGCTCTTGGATGGCAAGGTGGGTTTTGCCCTGGATATGGCTTTACACGTCGGAGATTCCTATGGGACAGATCCTGTGGGCGGTATATTGCTAGATAAAACGATCGAGCGGGCGAAACAGTATAAATAGGGAAGAGCGAACAGGAAATAGGGAACAGGCGATCGGCCAGCAAATAGGACAAAATTTATGTATATTGGCTATAGGAACCAGCCTATACACAATCAGCAATTCATCTTAAATTGCAAGAATTATGTCTTCTCAACGTGAGTGGCAACCTCAACCAATTCACAACGACGTATCCAGTCGAGCCGCGGTCTTGCAGTCATCGCTAACCTGGCATCAGACAACTTTTACGGGCATCTGGTTTGGTGCCTTTGAGTCCGACGATAACGTTCAAGATCATCCCGTCACCATGCTGACTCGTTTCGATGCGGGTGGCTTTTTCCCGCTACACGGACACCCGGGTGGAGAAGAAATTTTGGTACTCCAGGGTAACTTCGCTGATGAAACCGGTGTGTATCCTCCAGGATCTTATATGCTCAATCCCGAAGGGTTTATCCATCGTCCTTATAGCGATGAAGGTTGTCTGACATTTGTTAAATTACGGCAACATGGTGGAACCACTCGCCAGCGGGTGAAAACGAATATTTACGAGTTGTGCTGGCAGCCCGGTGCTATTCCCCAAATTGAAGTAAAGCCACTTTATGAGCAAGAGGGTTTTCATGAAAAAGTTTGGGTGGAACGCTGGCAACCAGGCACGGCTTTGTCGAACGTAGTTGAATCTGAGGTGAAAGAAATCTTTGTCATCGAAGGCTGTTGGAGTGATGAGTTAGGAGATTTCCCCGCTGGTAGTTGGCTGCGGTATTCACCCAATTCTCCCTATAGTCCGTCCTCGGCCACCGGTTGTCTGGTTTATGTTAAGACTTATCCTCTAGATGAAACGCGATTTATTGTTGGAAAAGACTTCCGACACCCTTTTGAGACAACTGAGTTTTCTGGCTAAGGATGAACGGTATGAATTGAAAGAATATAAATGGCTAATGACTGCTAACTACTGACCTCATTAGCCATTCATGCGCCGGATAAACTCTAAGGGCAAACCATCAGTATCGGCAATAAAAGCTACTTCGTAAACATTTTGCCCGATCGCCTGTTGAGTCGGTTCTAATAAAACTTTCAAAGCTTGGAACTGGTTTGGTTGGTCTTTAGCAGCTTCCTCAAACCGAGCTTTCAGAGACTGCAACCAGCTAGGCAAGTCAGTTGTCGCCTCAGTTAAATCGAAAGATAAATGATAATATCCAACATAATGCTCGTCTCCGAAAGCATCCGGTGCGGGTTTTGGTTCCGGGATTTGAATTAGTTCGATGCGTCCGTTGAGACCTTCCATCCAACAGGCTAGGGTGTAACCTGTGGTAAAGCGATCGCTGACAGTAAATCCCAACTGTTCATAAAAGGCGATCGCCCGGTGAATGTTAGCAGTGCGAATCGAGGCGTGGTGCATTCGATTTTAGATTTTAGATTTTAGATTTTAGATTTTAGAAGGGAAGTAGGAATTCCGGTTTTAGATTTGAGATTTTAGAGGGTAAATTCGGAATTCGGAATAAAAAACGGTCGCATCTTTAGCGCGAAAGCAATAGAGCCTTCTTCCCTCTTCCCTCTTCCTTCTTCCTTCTTCCCTCTTCCTTCTTCCTTCTTCCTTGACTTATTCAAACAACCGAAAATAGGGATATCTAATCGGAACTCCCGGCTCTTTTTCCAAATCAAAATTAATCACTTCCCAGCAAGGGTCCTCTTGGGGATCGGGGCTAAAATCCACAGGCAAACCGTACAGCCTCGGCCGCGGCGATTCCGACTGGCCTCGCCAAGGCGTGCTGCGTTCCAAATAAGCGCTGATTAAGTCCCGATAGCGTTGGGCAACGATCACGCGAGTTGCTCGGTAGCCTTGAGTATACAGTCGATCTAGCGCTTCGTGAATTTCAAACCGAATCCCGTCGGGGTGCGTGTGCTGGCGATACCATTCATTCTCCCAGCGGCGCCAGTGCCGCCCAGACTGAAGGTGAACCAGTTCCCCCGTTTTTGGATCTGCCTCAAATGCCCCGTGACGCGGACACAAATAGGTATCCGTGAGCGTTAAAGCCGGAATTGTTTGGCGACAGTGGGGACACTGAATTTCCGGGCCAAACATTGGGTATTGCAAGGCAACTTCAATCATTTATTTGCGTCCCAGCATATTTTCTCTGCAAAAGTGCCAAATACTTTTATTATATCCCGTATCAACAACCAGCTAATCTGCTAGAAGTATAACGATCGACCAAATAATGAGCAATCTCAACGAACCTCTGTCTGCACTTCCTTCCTACTGGCCCAAACCCGATCTGTCCCAAGCGGCTTTTGTCGCTGAAGGCGCTGTTGTCATCGGCAGGGTAGAGGTGGCTGCAGGCGCTAGTATCTGGTACGGGGCGGTGGTGCGGGCGGATATAGAGCGAATTGCGATCGGCTCAAGTACCAATATCCAAGATGGAGCAATTCTGCACGGCGATCCGGGGCAACCGACTGTTTTGGAAGATTTCGTCACAGTCGGACACCGAGCCGTGATTCACTCAGCTTACATTGAACGGGGCTGCCTGATCGGGATTGGGGCGATCGTCCTGGACGGAGTGAGGGTGGGCACAGGCTCTATCGTGGGTGCAGGGGCGGTTGTGACCAAAGATGTTCCCCCTCACACGCTAGTTGCGGGAGTGCCTGCCAAACGCCTGCGGGAGGTCTCTGAGGAAGAAGCAGCCGAGTTGGTGGAACACGCTAAGCGTTACGAAAAGTTGGCTTTGGTTCACGCGGGGAAAGGTTCTGATTTGGGATTTGGTTAGTTGATAGAATAAAATTTTCAGCAAAAAACTATTAGTTTCCAATGGCTTACACCGCGCCAAAAATCCTCACCTTTGAAACATTCCTCGATCGATATTGTGACAATTTCCGCTACGAGCTCGCTGACGGAGAATTAGTTGACAGGTCACCCACAGGCCCACACGAAACCGTCAGCGGTAAACTAGCAACTCAAATCGGCATCGCCATCGCAGCCGAAAAACTACCTTGGTTCATTCCCCGCACTTGTTTGATCCGTCCATTCTCAGATGCAGCTACTGCCCGCCGTCCCGATATTGTCGTGTTAGATGAAACCGCCCTTGTCAGCGAACCTCTTTGGGAAAGAGAACCTGTGATTACGCTGGGACGATCGATTAAATTAGTTGTAGAAGTTGTCAGCACTAACTGGGAAACAGATTACGCCCGAAAAGTTGAAGAATATGCTCTTTTAGGGATTCCAGAATATTGGATAGTTGATTATCGCGGATTAGGGGGTGTGGCTTTTATCGGTAAACCAAAACAACCTACTATCACCGTTTGCCAACTGATTGACCAAGATTACACCCAGCAACAATTTCGCCTCGGTCAACCGATTATTTCTCCTCTGTTAAAGACCTGGCAAATTCGCCTAGATGATATTCTTCCCCGTTAGGCGATCGACCAAGCGATTTTAGATTTTAGATTTTAGATTTTAGATTGGAGAATTGATGAAGCCGGCGAACCTGAAACCAATTGCTTTTTGCCAACAATCAACAGTTAACAATCTTCGGAAAAATCGGGATTTGTTCGACCGATAAAAGTTTAAAATTAAATAAAAAAAATTGTAAAGCTCGATCGAGCGCTAAAATTGATGACATGAATAACGATCGCACATCTACTCCAAACATCCCCCCCTACACCTGGAAACGTCCCATCGGCCTGGGTTGGGAGAATCCCTATACAGTCCGCTACGCAAGCAATCTCGACGACGGCCCCTGGCACGGAATGCCTCTGGGCGGGTTCGGTGCCGGCTGCATCGGGCGATCGTCCCGCGGCGACTTTAACCTCTGGCACATTGACGGCGGCGAGCACATTTTTCGCAGTTTGCCCGCTTGTCAGTTCAGCATTTTTGAAGAAACTCAAGGCAAGAAACAAGCTTTTGCACTGTCCACTGAACCGCCTACCGATGGCAGTTTATCTAGTTGGAAATGGTATCCATCGGAAGGAAGAAGGAAGAAGGAAGAAGGAAGAAGGGAAGAAGAAGAAAGAACCGGGGAGGAGTCTAATTATTCGGGTAGTTATCATGCTTTGTATCCGCGCAGTTGGTTTGTATACGAAAATGTGTTTCATGCTCAATTAAGCTGCGAGCAATTTTCGCCAATTTTGCCGAACAATTATCAGGAAAGCAGTTACCCAGTTGCCATGTTTGAATGGGTAGCGCACAATCCTACAGATGCGCCGATTACTCTCAGCATCATGCTGACTTGGGAGAATATTGTCGGTTGGTTTACTAATGCCAACAAGTCGCCGAAAGTGATGGTTCGAGATGATGGCAGTCCATTTTATGACTATCAACCCAGGTGGGGAGAAAGTGCGGGAAATTTGAATTTGTTGGTGGAAGATTTTCACCGCATCGGTTGCGTGATGACGCGGTTGACTGCTGATGACGAACCGCAAGAGGGGGAGGGACAATGGGCGATCGCAACTATTACTAATCCAGCGGTAGAAGTATTCTATCAAACTCGCTGGAACCCGGCGGGGAATGGCGACGATATTTGGCGCAACTTTTCGGCTGAAGGTTTCTTGTTGGATGACAAAGACGAGACAGCCGCAGCCGCAGGAGAACAGTTGGCTTGTGCGATCGCAGTTCGCTTTACTATTCGACCCGGAAAAACTCGCAAAATTCCCTTTATTATAGCTTGGGATTTGCCCGTTACTGAGTTTGCATCGGGAGTTTGGTACTACCGCCGCTATACAGATTTCTTCGGCCGCAACGGCAAAAATGCTTGGCCGATTATTCGCACTGCAATGAAGCATTCCGATACTTGGCGCGAAAATATTGAAGCTTGGCAAAAACCGATTTTAGAACGGAAAGATTTGTCAGACAGTTTTAAAATGGCTTTGTTTAACGAGTTATACGCCCTGACAGACGGCGGTACTCTTTGGAGTGCGGCTGACGAACGCGATCCCAAGGGTCAATTTGCGGTTTTGGAGTGCATTGATTACCGCTGGTACGAAAGTTTGGACGTGCGGCTTTACGGTTCTTTTGCTTTGTTGATGCTGTGGCCTGATTTGGAAAAGTCGGTGGTTTTAGCCTTCGCTAGGGCAATTTCTGCAGGAGACGATACGCCGAGAATTATTGGCTGGAATCAAGCTTCGGCTATTAGAAAAGCTGTCGGCGCGACGCCGCACGATTTGGGTGCTCCTAACGAACATCCTTGGGAGAAAACGAATTATACTAGCTATCAAGATTGCAATTTGTGGAAGGATTTGCCTTGCGATTTTGTGTTGCAGGTTTATCGGGATTTCCTGTTGACTGGCGGCACAGATTGTGAGTTTCTGCAAGAGTGTTGGCCGGCAATTGTTGAGGCTTTGGCTTATCTGAAAACTTTTGATGAGGATGGGGACGGAATTCCTGAGAATTCGGGTGCACCGGATCAGACGTTTGATGACTGGCAAATGCGGGGGATAAGTGCGTATTGCGGGGGTTTGTGGTTGGCGGCGCTGGAGGCTGCGATCGCGATCGGCGAAATCTTGGAAGATGCAGCACCGCAGATAATTCCTAACCCTCAAGCAAAAATAGCATTATATCACAGTTGGCTGCTACAAGCAAGACCGAGCTATCAAGAAAAACTGTGGAACGGT
This sequence comes from Microcoleus sp. C2D2, assembly GCF_036702495.1. NCBI lineage: Bacteria > Bacillati > Cyanobacteriota > Cyanophyceae > Oscillatoriales > Microcoleaceae > Microcoleus > Microcoleus sp. C2D2. Next base: position 52,567 of record NZ_JAUBTO010000030.1, read on the forward strand.
CAATATTACCGTTTGGACAGCGAGAGTAATTCCGAAGTGGTCATGGCCGACCAACTGTGCGGTCAATTTTACGCGAAACTGTTAGGACTGCCGGATATTGTGCCGCCGGAATGTGCAGTCAGCGCTTTAGAAACTGTGTACGAATCTTGCTTTTTGAAGTTCAATGAGGGGGAGTTCGGTGCAGCGAATGGGGTGATGCTGAACGGTTCGCCGGAAAATCCCAATGCAACTCATCCTTTGGAAGTTTGGACGGGGATTAATTTTGGGCTGGCCGCTTTTTTGGTACAGATGGGAATGGAGGAGAAAGCGTTTAAATTGACGGATGCGGTGGTGAAGCAGATTTATGAAAATGGGTTGCAGTTTCGCACGCCGGAAGCGATTACGGCGGGGGGGACTTTTCGGGCGAGTCACTATTTGCGGGCGATGGCGATTTGGGCGATTTACGGGGTGTTGACCCATTTTAAGTAGGGAAAAAGGTATAGCCTTTCTCAGTAACATGTTCCGACGGGCATAGGCCTCCGTGGGCATAGGCCTCCGTGGGCATAGGCCTCCGTGGGCATAGGGCATACCTCACTTTCTTGAAAACCGCGATATTAGCTGGTGAATCCAACTAAAATTTTAAAAACTTAAGCCTTCAACCCCATTTTTAGCAAACAAAAGGGTTAATTCAACTATCAATAAAATTGACCGTAAAAATTTTTTGCTATCGAGGAAGACATTAAAATTTTATGCTCAAATTTTAGCCTAGCTAAAGTTTGAGCATGAAATAAGCCTGGGATGTGAGAAGTATCGAACTCGGCTATAAACGAGAAATACAAAGGGTTTGAGGCGATTGTTGATACCCATGCAGTACGCACATTACCCGTATATAATTTGGAGTGATAGCCAAATTCAAGATAAAATAGAAAAATGTCAAATCCTTTGCTTTCCCTCAACTACGAACCCGCGATAGAATCCCTCGGCGGCGACTATTTTGATGAAGTCCCTGCTGCCGATTTTCCGCAGCATATTCTCCGCTTCCGCAACGACAAATTATTGCCGATATTGGGTTTAGACCCCGCACAAGTAACCGACCAACATTTTATCGAAGCGTTCGGCGAATTTCACTGCGTCCGCCCCTTTCTGGCACTCCGCTATCACGGCTATCAATTCAACGCATATAACCCCAATTTAGGTGACGGTAGAGGCTTCTTATACGGCCAAGTTCGCGGTACTGACGGCAGACTTTACGACTTCGGCACTAAAGGTTCCGGCCGCACTCCTTACTCGCGGGGCGGTGACGGTAGACTCACTCTCAAAGGGGGAATTCGCGAAGTTTTAGCAGCCGAAGCTTTGCACCGATTGGGAGTTCGGACATCTCGCTGTTTTAGTTTAGTTGAAACTGGGGAGGCTTTGTGGCGAGGGGACGAACCATCTCCGACGCGATCGTCCGTAATGGTACGTTTCAGTCATTCTCACATCCGGTTTGGAACTTTTGAAAGGTTGCACTATATCCGCCGCCCGGATTTAATTAAAAAGCTTTTAGATTTTGTTATTGAATATTACTATCCTGAACTGCATTTAGAAGCAAGCAAGGCTGGTTTTTCGGCGCCGGAAAAGTATGCGCTATTTTATGCAGATTTAGTCCAGCGAGTCGCTGAATTAGTCGCTCAGTGGATGGCGGCAGGATTTTGCCACGCTGTGCTGAATACTGATAATATGTCGATTACTGGAGAAAGTTTCGATTACGGGCCTTTCGCTTTTATCCCAACTTACAAGCCGGAATTTACAGCAGCTTATTTTGACTATTATGGTCTTTATTGTTACGGCAATCAACCGTTTATTTGTAAGGGTAATTTAGAGAAGCTCCAAGAACCGCTAGCAGCGGCGATTCCTCAAGCTGATATGGATGCTGCTTTGGAAAAGTTCGGCGAGTATTATAATGCAGCTTATCGGCGGTTGATGCTCAATAGATTGGGATTTGAGGATTTGCCAGAAGCTGATGCTGATGAGTTGTTGGAGGTGACAATTAAAATGCTGGCGGAGTCTCAAGTTGAGTATCACGATTTCTTTTTTGAACTGCGAAGACAGTTCGATCGCACTTGGCGAGATGATGCTAGTCAAATTTTTGCTGAGGCGGAACCTGCCGACTTGATAGCACCTTGGCGGCAGTTTTATTATCACGTTTTGCAAAGTTTGTCGGCGGATGATATGGACAAAATGGCGGACAGGTTGCTCCGGCACAATCCCGAACAATCGCTGTTGAGACCGACGATTGAGGCTGTTTGGGAAGCCATAGCTATAGAGGATAATTGGCAACCATTTTATGAATTGGTTAAACGGCTTCAAGACCCAGAAAATTGATTGATAATAGATGGCATTAATAGCGCTCCGGGGCCGGTTAACCAGCAGTTTCTGTTGGTATTAAAGATTAGGGTGAACCCGCCCCGGAGCAATCGGAGATTATAAAAATCTGCCACATAAGAAATATAACACCGAGAAATAATGACTAATGACTAATGACTAATAACTAATGACTAATGACTAATGACTAATGACTAATGACTAATGACTAATGACTAATGACTAATGACTAATGACTACTTGAGCTTTTCAATCTCAAATTGTGCATCTTTGTAACCGCCAGTAAGTCCTTGATCGAGAAACATTTTGCCGGCTTTTTCTAAATCGCTAATTGCTCCTGCTTTGTCTCCCAATGAGCGGCGAACCAGGCCTCTACCGTAGTAAGCAGCAGCATAATTCGGACTGATCCGAATAGCTTGCACGTAATCTGCGATCGCACTATTGTTATTATTTAACTGCTGGTAAATCTTAGCCCGATTGGCGTAAGCTTCAGCATTGTTGGGATTGAACCCGATTGCTGCTGTAAAATCTGCGATCGCCCCCTGGGCGTCACCACCTGCGCTGCGAGCTAAACCACGATTGTTAAAAGCATTATAATCATTCGGATTCACTTTCACGGCTTGAGTGCAATCGGCAATTGCTTTCGGATAATCCTTCAAATTTAAATAAGCAATGCAGCGATTGTTGTAAGGAACCCCATCCTCATCGCTCAGCGAAATTGCCTGAGTGCAATCGTCAATTGCCGCTTGATGCGCTCCCAAATTCAACTGCGTGCTGCAACGATTAGCGTAAGCATCTCCACTCTTAGGATCGATCGCGATTACCTGAGAATAATCCGCCAAAGCTCCCTGATAATCTCCTAGGTGAAAGCGAGCTCTCCCCCGACTGTAGAAAGCATCAACATTCTGAGAATCTAGTTTAATTGCTTCAGTATAATCTCCAATCCCCCCCTGCAAATCTGCGCTCGCAGCGCGAGCCAACCCCCGCGAATGATAACCTTTAACAAGGTTCGGCTGCAACCGAATTACTGCGTTAAAATCCTGAATAGCCGCCTTGTAATCTTGCAGTTCTAAATAAGCAACTCCTCTTTCATAATAGGTATCAGCATCATTGGGCTGGAGCTTCAAAGCTTGAGTGTAATCCTCTATCGCCCCGCGCTTGTCGTTAAAATCGTGACGGGCTAGCCCTCGGTTAAAATAAGCCTCAACATATTTAGGATTGAGAGCGAGCGCCTGAGAATAATCGCCAATTGCTTCTTGATACTTTTGTAAATCATAATTAGCATTACCCCGCCAATAAAAACTCTCCGCATTGTTAGGATTCAATTGAATTGACTTATTAAAAGCCTGCAAAGCTGCCGCCGCATCTTTATTGCGAGACTTTTCTACTCCCTGGTCGTAATATTCCTTAGCTTTAATCGGATTCGGGCGGCTCCAATAATTAAACAGAAATACCAGAACTATTGCCGCCCCGAAGCCAGCCAAAATCAGCACCCAAAACCGATTTCCCCAACGTGACGCCACACTATTTGAAGACACTAAGCTCGGAGAAATACTTTTATTTTGAGCCTTATTCCCCGGTTCTTGGCGGTGCCTCAACTTGCTGATAGCTTCCAACACTTCCTCAGCAGATTGATAGCGTTGGCTAAATTGGTGACAGACCATTTTGTCAATTATATTTCCTAGTCCCACAGAACATTGAGCTCGGTTGCGCCAAACAATTTCCCCCGTGTGAGAAGGACTCGGATCTTGCAATTTTGGCAAATCCGTACCGGGCAAACCCGTCATAGCTTGGACTGCCATCATCCCGACTGCATAGAGGTCGCTGCTAAATTGCGGGTTGCCTTGAAATTGTTCGATCGGCATATAAGCCGGAGTTCCAGTAGCAATAGTGCGCGGAAATTCTGTATCGTACTCGGTGACGTGATTCGCAACTTCTTTAACGGAGCCGAAGTCTATTAAAACTAATTTGCCGTCTGGTTTGCGGCGGATTAAGTTGGAGGGATTAACATCGCGGTGAATCACTCCCTGAGAGTGTACGAAGGCGAGAAGTTGTAACACTTCTTCCAACAGTTCGATCACTCGTTCTTCCCGCCAAGGTTGACCGGCCACAATTTCCCTATTTAGGGCGTGTCCCGGCACAAATTCTTCGACGAGGTAGAATTGATTGGCTTCTTCAAAATAAGCGAGCAAAAATGGAATTTGAGAGTGTTTTCCCAGCTTTTCTAATATTTCTGCTTCTTGTTTAAATAAGCGGTAAGCTGTTTTGAGAACTGTGGAAGTGTTGCTGGGAGGGCGCAGTTGTTTGACTACACATTGAGGGTTGCCCGGGCGGCGAGTATCGACAGCTAAATAAGTTTGTCCGAAAGCTCCTGAACTGAGAATTTGCACTACGCGATAACGCCTGTCTAAAAGTTGACCAACCATGTTCATATCGGGAATTGGGAATTGGGACTTGGTGACTGGAAATGGGGAATTGCTGATGGGAAATTTGGAATTGGTGATTGGTGATTTGGCCTTCTTCCTTCTTCCTTGTTCATTTTTCATTTTTCATTTTTCCTCATGATTAATGACTCATGACTGATGACTCATGACTGATGGCTCATGACTAATAGCTTATTTAGGATCGTTGATTTGTGCTTGTGCGTTTTGGAAACCATCGGCTCTTCCTTGTTCTAGAAACAGCGTTGCAGCTTTCTGAAAATCCTCGATCGCCCCAGCACGGTCTTTGAGTTGGCGGCGGACGAGGCCTCGGCTGTAAAAAGCGGTAGCATTGTTGGGGTTGAGCCGCAGCGACTGAGCAAAATCCTCAACCGCTAAAGGGTAATTTTTTAGTTCTGAGTAAATAGTACCGCGATTGCTGTAAGCTACTGCATCGCTGGGATTGAGCCGAATTGCTTGAGTAAAATCTTCCACAGCCCCCTGCTTGTCTCCCGAAGCCGAGCGAGCTAATCCTCGATTGCTGTATGCTTTGGGATTGTTGCCGTTGAGTCCGATCGTCAAACTGCAATCCTCGCTGGCCTTTTGAAATTGTTTTAAATTCAGATAAGCAATGCAGCGGTTGTTGTAAGCTGCTTCATCTTTTGGATCGAGGCGAATTCCTTGGGTGCAATCTGCAATCGCTTTGTCGTAGCTTGCCAAATTTAAGTAAGCGCTGCACCGATTGGTATAAGCATCAGCTAGCTCTGGTTCCAATTCGATCGCCTTAGTATAATCCTCCATCGCTCCTTGATAATCTGCCAGGTTAAATCTCGATCGACCGCGACTGTAGTAAACGCCAGCTTGTTTGGGGCTAATTTGAATCGCTAGGGTAAAATCTGCCATTGCTCCTGTTTTGTCGCCCGAGGCCGAGCGAGCTAAACCCCGATTGCTGTAAGCTGTAGCATCGTTGGGATTGAGCCGAATTGCTTGAGTGTAGTCGGAAATTGCCGTGCGGTAGTCGCCCAGATCGTAGTAGGCTAAACCCCGCTGAGAGTATGCCTCACCGTCGCTGGGATTGAGTCGCACTACTTGGGTGAAATCTTCCACGGCCCCCCGCTTGTCGCCGCTCTCGAGGCGGGCCAGACCTCGATTGTAGATGGCTTTGGTGTGGCTGGGATTGACTTTAATTGCTTGCGTGTAATCCTGTATTGCTTGCTCGGTGGCGCCCATGTCGTAGCGAGTGTTGGCTCGCTTGTAGTAAGTTTCCGCATCGCTGGGATTCATGGCAATCGCTTGGGTATAATCGGCGATCGCACCTGTTTTGTCCCCTTGCTGCGACTTGGCGGAGCCCCGGGCTAACAATTCTTTTGCCCTCGCCGGACTTTGACTCTGCCACAAGTAAATTATGAGTGCTGTCAAGATTAAAGCGGAGGCTGTTGCAGCCAACAGCAGCAGTCTGATTTGGCGCTGTCTCGACGGTTTACTCATAGCGTCCGTGATGATTGTGGCTGGCGGCGGTTCAACCTCCCATTTTACGGCGATTTGTTTGAGGTCTGCCAAAACTTCGGCGGCCTCCTGATAGCGTTCCTCGCAGTCTGGCCGCACCATTCGATCGATAATATCTGCTAGGGCAGGCGAACAAGTTGCCTGGTTTCGCCAGGAAATTTCGCTTTTGTTGTTTTTTAAGGCACTCAGTTTCTTGGGTGAGAGTCCCGTCACCGCAAGCTGGGCGATCGTACCTAGAGCGTAGATGTCGCTATTGTAACGGGGGTTGCCCATCGATTGCTCGATCGGCACGTATAACTCATGGGTCGCCACATCCTGTTTTTTTGCCTCCTGCCGTTTAACAGAGTTCGGGGAGGTTTGCGCCAACAAATTACAATTAGCGACTTCCGGGTTAATTTCTTTGTCTAAGCTAAAGTCAACCAAGACAAATTTGCCGTCTGACTCGCGCCGGATAGCTCTGTCTGGTTGAATTCTGCGGTGAATGAAACCCTTCTGGTGTATGAAGGCCAAAATTTCTAATATTTCTGATAGCAGAGCAATTACTTTGTCTTCAGCCCAAGGTTCACCGGGTATTAGTTCTTGACTTAAAGGTGTTCCGGCAATAAATTCTTCTATTAAGTATAAACTTTGATTTTCCTCAAAATACGCCAATAATTCGGGAATTTTGTCGTGTTTTCCCAATTTCTCAATTATTTCTGCGTTTCTTTGAAATATAACTTTGACTAATTCTGGAGTTTGCGAACTTTTGCCGGGAAGCCGCATTTCTCTAACCGTGCATTGCGGATACCCGGGACGGTGAGTATCTGCTGCTAGATAAGTTTTTCCCACCTCACTTGAGTCTGTGACTTTAATGATGCGGTAACGTCTGTCTAGAAGTTGACCAATCATGCGATAGCCCTCTACCCTGTTAATGTCCCATTATTGCATGAAATCCGGATAGCCAAAACATTTGGCTGAGTAATTTAAGTTCGATAGAGCCGTGACTCCCGCCCAAAAACGGATACAAGTTTCCTACAGGAGTCGTCAGCCGCCCCAAATTTTAGACTCTTGTTCAACCTCCCCGATTCATCTGTGGAGTAAATCTCAAATCTCAACTCTCAACTCTCAAATCGACTGACTGGCCTGCAGGGGCGATCGGATTGGCGCTCGCCCGTCAAGCACGGCGGCCGCGCTCTTCTAATATCTTGAAAAAAAAATAGCTGAAATTGTTTATCCTGTCAATGAGATATGTATAATTTAACAACCTAGCCGGAGGTCAGTCAAATGAACGTACAACTGCTTGAATCCCTAATTCAAGCGATCTTGTCTCTCTGGGCCGACGAGCAATTAGCACTCTGCGTAAAGATATTACCAAATATCCCCTACCCTTCGACCAGGAAACTCGTGCAGCTTGCCCTTTCCTGGCAGCTCTTTTAATTTTTTGAATGAGGAACCTTCTTATTTCTACTCTCGAAGACCGAGAAGCAATTGCCTGATACTCAAAAACAGGAGATTGAGAGAACTTTTGAATGTGTGAATAATAAAAATGTCTGAATCACTAACAAAAGGAGGAACGATCGCAGCGATCGCCACTGCCATAGTTCCCCAACAAGGCAGCGTCGGCATTGTGCGAGTTTCCGGTTCCTCCGCCTTAAAAATTGCCGAAACTCTGTTTCGCGCCCCAGGACGGCAAATCTGGGAGTCTCACCGCATTCTTTACGGTCATATCCGTCGCCCCAAAACTCAAGAATTAGTCGATGAAGCTTTATTGTTAATCATGAAAGCGCCGCGTTCTTTTACTCGCGAAGATGTGGTGGAATTTCACTGTCACGGCGGTATAATGGCCGTGCAGCAAGTCTTGCAGTTGTGTTTGGAACATGGGGCGAGATTGGCGCAGCCAGGAGAGTTTTCGCTGCGGGCTTTTTTGAACGGGAGGCTCGATTTAACTCAAGCTGAAAGTATTTCAGATTTGGTGGGAGCAAAATCGCCCGCTGCTGCACAAAGTGCTTTGGCCCTTTTGCAGGGCAAATTAGCCCAGCCCATCCGCAAATTGAGAGCAACTTGTTTGGACGTGCTGGCAGAAATTGAGGCGAGAATTGATTTTGAGGAAGATTTGCCGCCTTTAGATGAAGCTAAAACCTGTTTGGAAATAAATCATATTTTGGCGGAATTGTCAACAATTTTGGCGACGGCAGATCGCGGAGAATTGTTGAGAAGTGGTTTGAAAGTAGCGATTGTTGGGCGGCCGAATGTGGGAAAATCGAGTTTGTTGAATGCGTGGAGCCGGAGCGATCGGGCGATCGTCACGGATTTGCCCGGTACGACGCGGGATGTGGTAGAGTCGCAGCTAGTTGTGGGCGGCATTCCGGTGCAGGTGCTCGATACTGCCGGCATTCGAGAAACTGAAGACAAGGTAGAAAAAATTGGCGTTGAGCGATCGCGCGCCGCAGCAAAACAAGCCGATTTAGTGTTGTTGACAATTGACGCGGAATCTGGTTGGACAGAGGAAGATTCGGAAATTTACGAACAAGTAAAACACCGCCAGCTAATTATAATTATCAACAAAATCGACCTAGTAAAAACAATCCCAGAACTACCTTTTTCCTCAGAAATTCACCCAATAGTTGCCGCAGCCGCCGCCCTCGATCGAGGCATAGCAGACTTAGAAACAGCAATCTTAGATGCCGTCAGCGGGGGAAATTTGCAAGCAGCAAACTCAGACTTAGCAATCAACCAACGGCAAGCAGCAGCCTTAACCCGAGCAAAAATTTCTCTGGAACAATGCACGGATACTATCAGCAACAAATTGCCTTTAGATTTTTGGACAATAGATTTGCGCGGTGCAATTCAAGCGTTGGGGGAAGTTACGGGCGAAGAAGTGACAGAATCAGTTCTCGACAGAATATTTAGCAGATTTTGCATTGGCAAATAGCAAGGGCAGGACTTACTTAAAACCTCTATATTGCAGGTTGGCAATGCACACCTTACCGCTATAGCAATCCTTACAGGAGTCGTAAATTTTTTACCCCACCCCAACCCTCCCCGAACCTGCGGTCCGGGAGTAAGAAATCCACAAATGATTGAGGATTGCTATATAACTTGAAAATTCAGAAAATTCACTCGCTTGCTTGTTTCATTTTTTGCAGATTGAGTCGTTCATACCCTAAACCAGCAACGCCAATTCTTCAATCTAAAATCTCAAATCTCAAATCTAAAATCGATTGACTCATTCTTACGATCGAGGTCTTCCCAGACTTGTAATATAAAGCACAGCCTCACTCGCAGGAATACCGAGAACGTCATTGACGCGATCGTCAAAAAAGCCCGCGATACCGCTGACACCCAAACGCAGTTGAATAGCTGCTAAATTTAACCGCTGGCCCAAATGACCCGCGTCCATGTGCAAATAGCGGTAAACTCGATCGCCATATTTTGCTACAGCCCTGTTCAAATCCGCCGTGTGAAACAACAGCGCCGCCGCATCTCTGCCCAAGTCTTGCCCCAAACACAAAAAATGCAACTCCCTGCGGAAATTTTTAAACCGAATTTGCCGCAATTCTTGAGCTTTCGGAGCGTAATAGTAACAGCCTTCTTCTAACCCATTCACTCCCGATACAGCAATAAAAGTCTCGATCAAACTTAGATCGAAATAGTCGGGAGAACCGTCTAATCCTTGGTCGATATAGTGCTGCGGCTGGTAAGTAAAATCGAGCATAGCTAGCAGTTCGCCCAAGCTCAAAGAAGCACCTGTATAACCACGGGTAGAACGCCTTTTGAGGATAGTGTTTTCTAAAGTTTCCAGGTTCACTCCCCAAGGAATCGAAGGAGTGACCGTCGAAACTTTAGTACAAAAGGGAAAGTTGTATTTATCGTCTAATTCCCCTTCACTTTCATCAAGTTTCCAGCCGTCCGCTCCGGTAGGGTCAGATTCTAAATGCGTCGCTTTGTGGAGGGTTCTTAACAGTTGACCTTCGGAAATAGGCGGGTAATCTGTCGTGGTTTTTCCGGGCAAAGCTGTTTTAAATTTAGGCAAGTTTTGGTCAATATCTAGCAAGTCGGCTAAAGCAACTACACAAATCGCTCCTTCTTGCTCCGAGTCGATGTACAGTAATTGATTGACAGCTTCGTCGGCGAATCCTCCAATCAGGTGAGGTCGGTAATCGTTGACGGCGCAAGCTAACTCGATATTGCTCAATAAATGACCGGTGTCTAGGAAAATTCGCCGATAAGCTCGGTCTTCGTAACGCCAAGAAGAACGAAAAAAAACAGTCGTAATGGCGATCGCCAATTGGGTATTTTCTAGCGCTGGCGACTGGAAACAAGCTGCTTGCAAGGTTGGCCAAACTTGACTGTCCCAAAAATGAACAAGTGAATGAGTTCTGCACTGATAGTTGTAAAGTCCCGCCGGCAACTGCGCAGTGCCGCGGGAGATTAAATAAACCTCTGCTGGGTAGAGTCCGCCCGCCGACGGCGCCGATCGCAAATACAGGTAGCTGTCGTCTACCGTTTGCACTTTCGCCGTCAACCCGTAGCTGCACAGCAACAAGCTGGATAACCGATGCCACCAACCGGCATCTGGATCGGCATCGGAATCCTCCGAGGGGTCTTTTAGATAACGCTTGAGGTCAAAATACGCTCCAATTTTATATTCTTTGAACGGCACAGGTTGCTCTGTCCAATCTAGCTGTTTGCTTTTGGCAGCAATGGTTTCAGGATCGTATTTCGTCCGTTCGTGGTAGTGCTGAGCAATGGAGGGAGGAAGTTCTGGCATATTTCAGTAAATGATTGACTTTGGTTTCTCGATCGATCTTGACATTACCGACCGCTTACTGGTCGAGCAAGGCAGAAATTACAAATATAAAAAAAATCTTAGAAAAAATGAGATCGTTGTTACACAAGCTTAACATAAAATAATGCCTAAGTATAAATACACAAATTAATACCCATTAATTACTGTTATGGATAGGCTGCAATAGCTGTCCTCATAAAGGGATGAAAATGCAAAAGCTAAGCGCTGAGGAATTGCTGGCTCAGTATGCTGAGGGCAAGCGAAACTTTAACGCCGTTGACTTAAGTGAAGATAACTTGTTTCAAGCAAATTTGGCGGAAATAAATCTTTCTGGTAGCATTCTGAGGCGAGCTTATTTGCCCTACGGAAATTTGACTGAAGCTAATCTTTATAAAACTGATTTGCAAGATGCTGAATTGGGCGACATTCAACTTTATCAAGCTAACTTGTCGGAAGCAAATTTATCAAGAGCAAATTTATCCAGAGCAAATTTGCGCCACGCCAATTTACAAGGTGCTAATTTGCAAAAAGTTAATTTGCAAGGTGCGGATTTGTACAATGCAGATTTGACGAATGCCGATTTGAGATATGCGGATTTGAGCCGAGCTAATTTGCAGAAAGCAAAGTTAACCAAAGCTCAATTAGGGGGCTGCAACTTATTTCGATCGCGCTTGGTTGATTTGTCGGAAGCTGAATGCGATCGCACTACCATCGGTCCCGAAGGATATTGATGATTCCCAGCGGCTAGTCTAAAGCGATCGGCTTAATTGCTCGAGATCCCTTTTTTAAATTTCTTAACATCTCTCGACACCGCGGAAAATGTGAGTTACAGTTGTAGAAATAGTCCTGGACGCATGGGGGTTCAGAAACCGGGTTTTTTAACCAATCTGCCGGCTGCAACGCGTCTTTTCGTAAAAAAAATTGGTTTCTTGGGTAAGATTGCGTCCAGGGCCCAGAAAACTTATCGCTTCGCAACATTGACAATAAAGACAATAAACAACACACTTTTCCAGTGGAAACAAGGTAAAATTTATGGACTCTCCCGATAAAAAAGCAAGAGAACTCCGGCACAAAGAACAAGAACTGCGGAAGCGCGAACAAGAAATTCGGCTCCGCGAACTAGAAGCCGAAATCGACCGTTCAGTGCCAGAATATCGAACGATCAAGTACGAAGAACCAGACAGCAAAGATAAAGAAGGCCAACTCCAACAGTGGCGCCGAAAAATTATAGCCGTAGCTCAATTTACAGGCATTGTCATTGCTGTTGTCGTTGCAGTTCGCATAGCCTCTTGGCTGGCAACTGCGGTGATAGTTGGAGGCATTGCTTGGATTGCTTACAAAATGTTTTTTGCCGAAGACAAAAGTTGAAAACCCCAAGCAGGAAACTCTCAGGAAACAGCCATGAACCTTAAAGTAGAAACTAGCAACTTTCTCAACGATTTAGAGCGAGTAGCCGCAGTCCGCCGAGAAATTGCCGACTCTCTCAGCAACATCGCCACAGCCATCAACCAATCAGAATTAGCAGCAGCCGCAGCCTCAGGGAAACTCGGTTTAGAAAGCGACAGCGCCGACATCAATCTCGCCAGCAACAACTTACGTCAAGGAGTCTTTCGGCTGCTAGTTTTAGGCGACATGAAACGTGGCAAAAGCACTTTTCTCAATGCCTTAATCGGCGAAAACTTACTGCCCAGCGATGTAAATCCCTGTACAGCTTTGCTGACGATTTTGCGCTACGGTTCAGAAAAAAAAGTAACCGTTTATTTCAATGACGGCAAAAGCCCCAAACAGCTCGATTTTAAAAGTTTTAAACAGAACTACACCATTGACCCCGCTGAGGCGAAACGCCTAGAATCAGAAAAAAAACCAGCATTTCCAGATATCGACTGCGCCGTAGTAGAATATCCCTTACCTTTGCTAGAAAAAGGCATAGAAATAGTAGACAGTCCCGGACTGAACGATACAGAAGCCCGCAACGAATTATCTCTCGGTTACATCAACAACTGCCACGCTATTTTGTTTGTGCTCAGGGCAACTCAGCCTTGCACAATGGGGGAAAGACGCTATCTAGAAAATTACATCAAAAATCGCGGATTGAGCGTTTTCTTTCTGATCAATGCTTGGGATCAGGTGCGGGAAAGTTTAATTGACCCGGACGATCCTGAAGAATTGGCAGAAGCAGAAGGGAAACTGCGGCGGGTTTTTCAAGCTAATTTAGCTGAATATTGTTTAACAGAAGGACACGATATTTACGACGAGCGAGTCTTTGCAATTACCTCAATTAAGGCGCTCAGGTTGCGGATAAAAAACCCGGATGCGGATTTGGCAGGAACTGGTTTTCCCGAGTTTATGGCGGCACTGAATACGTTTTTGACGCAGGAAAGGGCGATTTCCCAATTGCGTCCGGCGAGGACTTTGGCGCGTCAAATTTCTGCTCGCGTCCGCGAAGCTGTTGGCCGCCGATTACCATTACTCGATCGCGATGTCAATGAGTTGAAGGAAAAGATTAATTCAGTTGAGCCAGAGTTTAAAAAACTGAGTCAGATTCGCGATGAATTTAAACAAGAAATTATCGAAGTTAGAGATAGTAAATCGCGGGCGATCGCAGATTCTTTCCGCACCTACGTTCTTAAATTAGAAAATACCTTTGAAACAGACTTTTTGCGGTATCAACCCGAGCTGAGCTTTCTGGATTTCTTCAGCCAAGGCAAGCGAGAAGCCTTTGAAGCATCGCTCAGACAAGCATTAGAACAGTACATCAACGACAAACTAGCAGCTTGGACTCTCACGGCAGAACAAGAGATGAATTCAGCATTTTCGCAGCTATCGCAAAGTGCGGCAAATTACGGAGCATCTTACACGAAAGTGACTGAAAAAATTACCGAAAAACTAACGGGGCAAAAAATACCAGCAGCAGTCAGTAACTCGAACGAAGATAACTCGCCAGCTTGGGCAAAATGGGCGATGGGATTGTTCTCGTTAACGACCGGAAATCTGGCAGGCGTAGCAATGGCAGGAGCGGGTTTTGATTGGAAAAATATCCTGCTGAATTTAATCACTGTGTTAAGCGTTAGTACGATTCTTGCTAGTTTGACGGGGATTGTTTTAGGGCCGCTGTACTTGGCTTTGTTGGGGATGGGTGTTGGGGTTTTGCAAGCAGACGGAGCTCGCAAACAATTGGTAAAAGCTGCGAAAAAAGAGCTTGTGAAATATCTGCCGCAGGTGGCTCAAGAACAGTGGCAGCCGATTCACGATGCTGTAAAAGAGTGTTTTGATGTTTACGGGCGGGAAGTGAGCGATCGGATGAATGCTGATATTAATTCTCGGAAAGCTGAGTTAGATAATTTGCTGGAACAAAAGGAATCTCGCGAGATTAATTGTCAGGCTGAATCTGAGCGACTGAAAAAATTGGAGGCTGATGTTTCTGCTCAATCGCAGAGTATAGAATCGCTATATCAAGGTTTCCTAGCATCCGCTACCTGAATGTGTTCTCATCCTTCAGGACTTACGAAAAAAATGGTTTGACGCGGGAATTATAAGGGTAAGGTGCGCCGCGCTCGAATCGACTTGTAGGGTGCTATACTACTTTGATTGTGAACGGATGATCGAGGGTGTAGGATAGGAGATCGCCTTACTAAGGAATGAGAATTAAATAACTTCCACAAGTTTGTGGGATGGGCGTCCCGCCCGTCCAAAAAAGACGGGCGGGACGCC
>NZ_JAUBTO010000031.1:0-65594 GCF_036702495.1 Microcoleus sp. C2D2
GTAAGAAGGTTTTTTTAGTGATTTAGTAATGCACAAATTCACTTTTTTGTCAAATTAATTTAGATGCGTTTACCCTGTATACAATTCAAGAATTAGATCGGCTTTTTGCCGCGATCAATTACGTGTTTCAACAGTGCGAATTGCTGCTGGATGCTGAAATTGGCGATCGCAATTAAACACGATCTCCCAAAGGACACAGCAGTGCTGTGTCCCTACAGATATCGGTAAGGACACAGCAGTGCTGTGTCCCTACAAATATAATTTGCATTCAAATAGATTAACCCTACAATCCCTCACTCCGTGCAGGCGGACGAAAATACGCGCCAGCGAGAGGTTTCAACTTATCGGCATCGGCACATCGCCGAACCAAATATCACTCCCACTCGATCGTACCCGGCGGCTTAGAAGTAATATCGTAAACCACCCGGTTCACCCCCTTAACCTCATTCACAATCCGGTTCGAGATCAGTTCCAACAAATCGTAAGGAACCCGCGCCCAATCCGCCGTCATCCCGTCTTCACTCTTAATAAACCGCAGAACGATCGGGTAAGCATAAGTGCGCTGATCGCCCATCACCCCTACACTGCGAATCGGTAGCAAAACTGCAAAAGCTTGCCAAAGTTCGCCGTACAATCCGTGGCGGTTAATTTCTTGGCGAACCACGAAGTCAGCATCCCGCAAAATATTTAGTCTCTCTGCGGTAACTTCTCCTATAATCCGAATCGCCAATCCCGGGCCCGGGAAAGGCTGTCGGTTCACGATTTCTTCCGGTAGCCCGATCGACCGGCCGACTTTTCGCACCTCATCCTTAAACAGTTTTCGCAGCGGTTCAATCAGCTTAAATCGCAAATCTTTCGGCAAACCCCCCACATTGTGGTGGCTTTTAATTTTAACAGCAACTCGATCGCCGCTTTTCGGGTCTACATTAGTGTCAGCCGACTCAATCACATCCGGATAAAGAGTACCTTGTGCCAGGTAGTCGAAGGGGCCCAGACGCTTCGATTCTTCTTCAAATACGTTAATAAACTCGTGACCGATCCGCTTGCGTTTTACTTCCGGATCGGTAATCCCATCAAGTTGAGCTAAAAAGCGTTCGCGAGCATTAACATACTCAACGTCAATGTGGAATTGCTCTTTAAATAATTTTACCAACCGTTCTGGTTCATACTTCCGCATAAACCCTTGGTCGATAAACATACAGGTAAGTTGGTCGCCGATCGCCTTGTGCAGCAAGAAAGCCAAAGTAGAAGAATCTACACCGCCCGATAGAGCCAACAAAACTCGTTTCTCTCCCACTTGCTCTCGAATTTCGCGAATCGATTGCTCCACAAAAGTAGCAGTCGTCCAAGTCGGTTCGCACTCGCAAATGTGGTAAACAAAATTGCGAATTAAAGCTATTCCCCCGATCGAGTGAACTACTTCTGGGTGAAACTGAACCCCGTACAAATTTTTCTCGTGGTTAGCAACAGCAGCAGACGGAGTATTGTCCGTGTGAGCCAGGATCTCAAAACCCGGCGGCAGATCGGTACAGGAGTCTCCGTGGCTCATCCACATCGTGCTCCCCTCTTCGACATTTGTCAGCAAATCCGTAGGATCGTCAATAAATAGCGATGCCTTGCCGTATTCCGCTAATTTAGCTCGCTCAACCTTACCTCCGAGCTGCTTTACCATCAACTGCATCCCGTAACACACTCCCAACACCGGTATTCCCAAATTCCAAATTTCTGCGTCGCATTTGGGTGCTTTTTCATCGTATACAGAACTCGGGCCTCCTGAAAGAATAATTCCTTTAGGATTGATAGCTCTTAACTGTTCTGCCGTAGTGCGGTAAGAAATAACTTCTGAATATACTTGAGTTTCGCGAATGCGGCGAGCAATCAGTTCGGAATATTGCGAACCGAAGTCGAGAATCACGATCATCTGGCGATCTATCTGCCCCAGAAAAGAGTTTGTGAGGACTGATTCAGTTTTTATTTGACTAGTCACGGTTATTGCGTAATTGCTAATTGCTAATTTGGTCGAACGTAGCGGAGATATCTGTCGCGGTCTCAGTACAAGACTGAGGAAGGCAAGTAATTATTATTCGCTAGGAATAAATCTTATTTATACTAGATTGCTGTCAGCGATGTTAGCCGATTAATCGGGTACAGGGCAAGCATTGATTTACTTCGAGCCTTACCCTAATTAATTGAACTCTTGCGTCAGAAATTGCGTCCCGAAGCAACCTAGTATAATTAAGGTCTAGGGACTAAGAATTATTACTTGTTAAATATTATCCCTGATTGATGTTTTAAACAGAATTCAGGGATATTCACACTACATTAACAAATTTGGGTCAAAAGTGTATCTCCTATATCACTTTTAACAATAATTTTGCGATCGCGCCCGAACATCACCGAGCCCACGGGGATGCGCAAGTTAGTGTGAGTAAAAATGCAATCCGATGAGCGCAAGTCTATTTGTCGGGCGATGTCGCCGTAAATTCGATCGACCCAATTGCTCCTAGTTTGGGCGTCCAAAGCCCGCAGTTGCCCGAGAGCATCTTCGGCTGTCGCTGCGGCAAAAATTGCGGAACACGCATCGGCGGGCATTCGGGCCTTAGCACAGTAAGCTGTGAGAATTTCCCTGCGCCCGTCGGCCAGGTGGTGGTGAGTGTGAAAAATTCCCGCCGCCAATTTCATCAGTTTCCCGTGATAGCCAAACAGCAAAATTGACTGCACGCCCTGATATCCGGCTTCTACCAGCAGCGGGCCGAGCCAGTTAGCGGTTTTCACCAGCCTAGAGGGATTAATCCCCAGTTGTCGCGCCAAATCCAAGCCGTTTTCGCCGATGCAGAAAACCAAACAGTCAAACAGTTGGGCTTTTTGTTGCAGTTGTTCGCGGTAAACTTCCAACTGTCCCGGGGCGCTCAGGGGTTGAGAAATGCCAGTTGTACCCAGCAGCGAAAGTCCTTCTACCACGCCGAAAGCTTCGTTAGAAGTGCGAGTGGCTAGTTGGCGCCCTGACGGCAGAATCAGGGTGACAGTAATTTTTTCTCCCGGTGCGAGTTCTCGGCTCAGATTCGATCGCAGCAGCCGCATTGCGTAATCATAGATCGCCGCTCCTCCACCCACTGTGTGACGCCCTATACCTTCACCGCCGAGAATCACAATCTGCTCGGACTCTCCCCCATTCTCTCCCTCTCTCCCGCTTTCCCCATCAAACCCTCTACCCAATTCCACCATTGCCCAAACAGGTGTATTGCGAGTCAGATCGAGGTTCTCCCCCGGGTCGGAGCGAGTCACGCCTAAAGCCGTACCAGTCTTGAGTACAGACGCCTGCTCGATCGGAATTTCTGCCGTTATTTGCGGTTCCAGTAAATTTACTGATACGCTCTCTAGAGACTGAATACCCTCACGCAAGCACCGCAAAGCTGCAAGTGCAGCCGCACAGGCAAATACTGGCAATGTATACCCGGATAAAGGTTGAGTTTTGGTCACGCTCAAATGCAGAAATACGTAAATTTGCTGGCGATCGACATCACGCCTTAGCACTGATACCCCTCAAACATTTAAGTTTAATTCTAGGGTTTGCTATTATCAGCAGTTAGCGTAAATTTTGTCAAGTCATAATTTTGTCCTGCCAGTTGGCGATCGCAGCCACACTTTTGTTGAGGTGCGTTAGCGGAGCCCTCGTAGAGGATCGCCAACAACCGACTCCCAAGGCTTACGGGCCGGTGCGGGCGATTTCTCTAAAAAACCCGGAATCTCGATCGCCAGTGCTGGGAGTGAACAAACGCATTCCAGGAATTAGGTACAAATAGTTAGCAGCGATACTCGGCAAGCCGATCGTCCTTCATTCTATAGATTTAGCTAGCCGTAAAGGTTTGAGAGCCGAGTCGAGGATCTGGCGCGAAATTTGTTTTGGCCCTTGGGGGGACTTGTCTGAGGCCCAACTCGAGCAATTTTTGGCAGGCGAAATGCTGCGATCGCTTCCTTGTTAAGCCCTAAAACCTACTTTTTTACAACTGGCAAATTTATATCTCCCAAGCGGTTGATGTCCCAGCCATCGCTTGCCACCTATATTAATAACAATTACCCGGAAGTGCCAGTCTAGCTTTCAAGCTAACACCTTGAAGGCGGGGCTGGTTTTATCTTAAGATGCTAGCTCAGCCATTCCTCGCAGAAAGATTAAATTTTATTGACACCTGCCCGTGAAAAATAATTTAATGACCAGCCAGCCTCAAACCCTTACACAACCTGGATTCTGCAATTATTTAATCTACGATCTCAAATATACAGCAGATTGCAAGTTTATAGATGACAGTAGCAGCATTTAGTAAACCAGTTTTTTAGATGTTGAGGATTTATTAAATCGAGTGATCCGGCAATTAATGTATCAATCATTTTTGTTGTTATTGTAAAAAAGTTACGCAGAACATATTTAAGTTGCGACCACCATAATTTAATAGGATTAAAATCAGAAGAAGACGGTAATAAGTTAATAATACTTGCACCAACTGCTTCAATCATCGGTGCAATAGAAGCCATTTTGTCTGCTGGTAGATTATCCATTAGTAATACCGCTCCTACCCCGAGTTCCGGCACTAAAAACTTTTCGATAAACACTTCAAATGCCAGGTCATCCATTGAGTAATTTATTGTCATTAATACCACCAGCTTTTTAATACTAATAGCTCCAATAGGTGTGTTTTTTCTACCCGATAAAATGTTTTTAAATCACATAGTAGGAGTGCCGTGAGGTGAGCGAGCATACTTTCTACTTAAACCGAGTAAAACCCCCATTTCCGGAGAGAAACACAAGGTTCTCTGGAGCTATATTTTTAACTTTCCCCCAGTATTCTCCTCTTAATTTTTGTACAAAGTCTGTTGCCGGTTGACTACTGAGCAGCGTCTTTTTTTTTTGTTAGTCCCACCCTTTTTAATTCTCGGTACATGGTACTAGGACTTATCCATTGCCCGTAAATATTTCTCTAGTATTCACAATATTCTGACAACGATGCTCTCTGGATATTTTTTACCAGCTCATGGAGTTGGCTTGAATATCCATTCAACTCACTTTTCTGGCTGACACCGCCGAGGTTGTGGTTGGATATCTCCTGTAAGTTGGTAGCGCTTTAATAGTCGTTCAACCAATGACTTACTCACATCAAATCTGGTAGCTAGTTGTCTAATTGATGTGTTACCCGGCTTGTAAGCTTTGACCACTTTTTCTCGAAGTTCGAGCGGTAATGGTTTCATTACTGCTATTAATATACTATTTTTAGTAGTCTATTTACCTGCAATTTGCTGTAAAATTATATGACTATGTTTGAACGAGTTGCACTGTTAAATGAACCTCTATCTCTTCAGACTCCAGAAATACTAGACAAGAAAATATCTCAGCTCGTTCTATCTCCAAAAACATATCTCAAAATTTCTAAACAAGAGGTTCGATCGACCCTGAAAGCCTCAAATTTAGACGGCATTTTTGCCACTATCTTCGAGTCGGCGACCGGCGGCGTGCTGCTGAGCAACTTCTTGCTGCAACTCGGCGCCAGCAGCCTGGAAATAGGTATATTCTCGGCTATTCCGATGGTGGTAAATATCCTGCAACCATTAGGAGCCTACATCGCAGACCGCACAACCAGCCGCCACTGGTACAACCTAGTACAGCGCGGCGGAAATCAACAGACCATATGGGTAGGATGGGTGAGAAAATAATCTAGTCTGGTTAAAAACCGTTTTGGCGGACGTATTAAGAGCTCACAGTGTGGATAAGTTAACTCCTAAAACATTAAATTTAAGCGATGACGAGCGGATTCAACTCCAACAGTTGAGCGACAGACACAACAGGCCACAACAGATAGCCCGACGAGCCAGAATCATTCTCATGGCATCTAACAGTCAAAACCATCGTGAAATTGCCCGAAATTTAGATATTAATCGGCAAATGGCTCGTGAAGGGGCGAAATCGATGTTTGGAGACCAACGTGCAAGACTTATCGATTTTGCCAAGATTACAAGATCGAGAGCGTGTTGGTGCACCAGTAAAATTTAGCATGGAACAAGTAATCGAGTTGTTTGCACTGGCCTGTTCGCCACCATTCGATTACGGAAGACCAATGGGCCACAGGATCTCAGCGAGAACTTGCAGATTCCATCATCAAGCAAGGGATTATTGAAAGCAGATCCGTCCGCCATGTTGGCAGATTACTAGAAGAAGCCGAAGTTAAACCACACGCCTTGTCGATACTGGTTAACCCCCCCTGAAGACGCAGAATTTGATGCAAAAGTGGAGGATATTACTGGTTTATATATGAGTGCAATTGAGCGTCATCGTCAGGGAGAACGAACAATATCCATTGATGAGATGACAGGTATTCAAGCTACTGAGCGCTGAGAAAAAGACTTGCCAATAAAATCAGGTAAAGTCGCAATTCGGGAATTTGAGTACATTCGTCATGGCACACAAAGCTTAATTGCCAGCTGCTCAGTTGCCACGGGTCAAATTATCGAGCCGACTTGTGGAGATACCAGGGTAAACGCATCTTAACTTTAACCCAAAATATGCTACAGTTAAATCCGACTAAATTTCAATGTATTTTGTTGTAGTTTATTGGTGCTATCAATGGCCAATAGTCCGGACAGTTTTTAGTTCGCCGTCTGAAACCCTCGATTTTCCGTTGGTAGGGAACTTGCCTTGGAGCATTGAAACCCTTATTCTACGGTTGGCAATCAAAAACTGTCCGAAGTATTGATACTGCAATTGCTTTGTTGTAGAAGTAGCGTGCAGCTCCCAGCCAAGACTTCCACTTTTTGTGCAACTGGGCTTCTGGGTAAACTCTAATTTTCAGGGTTTTATTAGGGGGCGCTTTCTGCTTCTTTTTGTGTCTCGGTTTCTGCTTGTAGCTGTTGTTTAATGTGGTTTTAAAGTCTTCTAATGGAGTAAATTCGGCTTGAAAAGCTGTGGAGAATTACGACGATATCTTGAACGAGTTCGGCGTGTGGAGAGAGACTGACTTGGTTGAGAACCACGATTTGGCAGTCAAATTGCTCGCAGAGCCACTCAATAATATCGAATCCGAACCTTGCAAGTCGGTCTTTGTGGGCAACCACAATAACTGCGATATCGCCTCGCAAAACTCGTCCCAAAAGGGTGACGAGTCCTTTCCGCCTAAGATTGAGTCCTCCTCCCACTTCCTTAACAACAATAGCGCCTGGATAGAGCGCTGATAGTCGTTCAACTTATCGATCGAGGTCTGCCTTTTGTGGTCTGGTAGAGACGCGAGCATAGATAACAGTGGCGCGTCCTGTGTCGGGTTCTGACTCTTTTTTGATGAACGTTTCGATATCGTATCGCCTTTGACCTGACGGCGTTCTGACTGCTTTAATCTTTCCTTCTTGTTCCCATCTTCTGAGGGTTCGGAGGCAAACTCAAGCGAGTGTTAGCTGCTTCATTGGGTTTTACATACTTTGCCATACCACTAATCTAGCAGTGTATGTACTTATTTTCCACTATTGTCCACTCAATCCCGGATTAGAGGGGATGGCGATCGCGCCCTGGAGCCTAAAGAGTCGCCTAACGAAAATTCCCCCGGTGTCGATCGTGGAAAGGAGCCTAGAGAGTCGCCCAGCAAGTCGCCTAACGAGTTGCCCGGAGCGAAAACTCTCCCCGTGTCGTTCGCGCCCTGGAGCCGATTGAAAAATCCCCCGGGCGAAAACTGAGCAAAAAATGAGCCAAAGCGCGATCGCCGAAGCGGCCGAAAATTCCCTCGGTGTCGAAGTCGAGCAAGCCCGCTTTGCCGATCGAAAAATCCCCCGATGTCGATCGCCCCCATCCGGCGATCGAATTCCCCGATCTGGAATCTGGACTCGCATAGCAAGTGCGCGACTCCGGGTGCCAAATCATATCGTTTCCGGTTGCATAGGAATGATAAAGTCAAGGTCAATAATTCCACATTCCCCGACTCCCGACTCCCGACTCCCGACTCCCCATCCCGAACGGTGTAACCGGAATTGATATCAGAAACTGCTTGAACTTGCCCGATCGCAATCTGAAGTTATTGGCAAAGCAAAAGACAGTTCACCTGTTGAAAAACCCAGTCTCTGCCGCGTTCTCAAGTTAGCTCTCGCCACTTGCCTGGATGTCTCCTTTCGCTGTCACCGGAGGATGGATTCTCAGCATGGGAACCATGAAGCGGGGTTTTAAAAAGCTCAGACACATCTGGGAATTGCTGATTGTTGAGGACTGGCCTTTGACGGAGCTATTTTGCCCGCCACCACTACCACTCGTCCAAAAATCTATTTTCACAGCGACACACACTAGATATAAGCTGTTGTGCATTTAAATTGTATATTTCGAGTCCCGATCAAAAATCGTCAAATCCTCTCCCCCTCTCCCCTTCACCCCCTCTCCCTCTCTAATACCATAGGCAATCTAGATGCAACACAGCTTAGTATCATTCCCTTTGGCGACGATGACCCGATCGATATCTGGCGTCTGGGCTCGGTCAAAGCTCTGTTGAGCGGCTGCTCGCCGCCTGCTGGAGGTGATGCTCAGTAGCAGTCCCGTTTGTTCCATCACTTCTACTGTCTCCGTGCGATCGCCCCCGGAGCGAGGATCTCGCTTCCTACCACCACAAAACACAATCGAATCAATAAATACTTTTACTTATCGGCATTCCCAGATGCCGCCGATGACTGATGAAATTAAAGCCCAAATCGCAAAAATCGACTTCAATGTAGCGAATTTGATTCTGAAAAATCAGGGCAACTATCGCGCGCTCTCTGAGTTAGCAGAAACTCTTTCGGACTGCTGGGATAGTTGTGAGATAAACTTGCACTGCATTCGGCTCATTGGCGGCGGCGAGGAACCTGTTCGGGCGTGAGGCTAAGCCTCACTACCTGAGAAGGAAAAGACTTAATTTTCTCTACCGCTATCATATCAAATCCGTTAGCATCGGAATAGTAAGTTCGAGTTGACAGTTGACAGTTGACTGTTCACTGTTCACGGCGTCAACAGTCAACTGTCAACAGTCAACTGTCAACATCATTCCGGTGTAACCGGAAATGATATCACATCCACGGTAGCCATCAAAATCCTAGCTGGCACTTTCGGCTGTGATTTCGAGACAGCCGCGAATGATGTCGAAAAAATAAGTCAATTATAATTTGGCTCCAGGCCCCCCGACCCAAGAGGAAGAGCTATTGCAGAGATGGCAAAGAGGTTGAAGTATCACCCTGATGGAGGAACGTTTCACATCGAAGTCTAAAATCTAAAACGGCTGACCTCTACCTTGAAAATAAAGGCAATTCAGGCTTCAACTCAATCGCTTCTTGTGACGATCGGCTTTCTACCAAAAGCATCTCGCAAATCAATGATACCACAACAATGATAAATCAAACTGTCAATCGAACCTGATTTACATTTAGCTTCGATTGACACCGACTAAGGAATTTATTTGTTTCACGGTCAAGACGCAATGACCATCGCATTGTTCGTAGAACATTACATCGACACAGAATTAGACCCGATCGACAACGACAGCGCCATAAACGCAATCAAGAAAAACCAGAATCTGACCGCTCGACGAATTGCTGATGCAAAGCTCTTACTGAAAGACGGGTTTAGCGAGAATGAATTTAAGCTTGCTTTCTTGATTGTCCTCACGGCGCAATCTTGAGGTCTTTTAGGAGTTCACAAGCTCTCTGATTGCGGAGGAAGCAGATACGGTCAATATTGCTAATGACATCAGGAGAACTCGCAGGTTTGACGAAGTAGAGCTAAAAACTGTAACCAAGCAACCAAAAGCCCTCTATGTCTATAGCCTTTCTCATGTATATGAGGTACAATAACAGCAATTCCTCTAACCAATTCCAGAAGTCTTGCTCCTCAACTTGCTCAAAGGCTATCGTTATTGCTGAGGACAATGCTTTATAAGTTCTCGCACCCAAAGTACGGAGAATGCTTTTAACCTTAGACCAGAAATTTTCAATTGGGGAGAAGTCTGGAGAGTAGGGAGGTAGAAATATTAACCGTGCCCCGGCTTTTTTAATGGCTTTTTCTATTTCTTCCCCTTTGTGGATGCCATAGTTGTCCATTAATACACAAGCACCTTTCCGAGTAGGGTAACGATTTTTCTGATAATAAAAGCCTCGAAGGTAATGCCATCTATTGAGCCTACTAAATTCACCGAGGTTCGAACTTTTTTGACAGATATTGCTCCCAATATCGATATATTTTTGCCACGTCTATTCGGTTTTGCTCCCCTAGCTCTTGAACCTTTTAATGATCGGGCATACAACCTAACCATAGCCAGATTCACCCCGGACTCATCAATAAAAGTTAAGTCCTGTACGTTCAGGTTGTTCACTTGTTTCCAGAACTCATATCGGAGGTTTTAAACTCTTTCACTGCCTTTGGCTGACGGAAAGAGCGTTTTTTTTTTAAGTCATTTTCAACCGTTCGGTCATTTTTCCCATTGTGGCTCGGCTGACAGTAACACCGATTTTTTCGTGGAGTAATTCGCAGAGTTATTCGAGAGTAGCCTCGTCCGGAGTATCAATCAATTAAGCTAAAATTACCAGTTGTTCGGAACTCAGTTTCAGTGGGCCAGAACATTGATGAGTTTGAAGAGAAATATCTTGGGTTTGACGGTATTATTTGAGTATTTTTTGCACAAAGCTGAGAGCAACGCAAAACCGCTTGGCTAGTTGTCTTTGGGAAATGGGTTCAGTTTCGTAAACATTAATTATTTTTGGTCGCAAGTCAACAGAGTCAGGACTTACGCAATGACGCTATATATAGCGCATTAAGGATCTGGCAATCGCCAACAGTCTGACTCAGGCGATCGCTAAATAAAAAGAGAATCAATGTGTGTTTTAATTGAGGAGTCAACTAAGTAAATTTCAGCTTGACAGAGGCCTGTTTAAGCTCTTGGCTGAGGTAATATGCTAACAAACTAGCTTTTAATTGATAGACAGTTTGAGAAACTTTCTTTGCCCTGTGAGTGAGAAAAACCCAAACTAATAAAGAGCAAGCAATGTGATTCCTTTGAATCCTCGCTCGACGACATTGACAAAATTCAATCCCGGTTAATTGTTTAATTTCTCGATGAAATTCCTCAATTTTCCATCGGAGTTTACATTGAGATTTAACTTCATCTATGGAAGACTGGGTTAAATCATTGGTAGCTACATATGACCTTCTGTTGGCAGAAACAGTCACCCGAAATAGTTTCACCTTTTTGTCTCTAGGAAATTTATTTATTTTGATTAGCTTTCCCTGTTCTTGTTCAAGTTCAGACCAAGTTAGCTGTTCAATAGGCTGATATTTTTTTTGACCTCCGGTATCATCAACCAACCGATTTTTTTTGAGAGGAACATAATAAATCTTCCCCAAATTATCAATCAAAGCCATTAGCTTTTGAGCGGAGGACCAACTATCCATAAAGACTTTGGCTGCGGGAATCTTTTTTTTAAATACGACATCATTCAGCATATCTGCTACACGATCTAGCGAGAGTGTGACCATCCCCATCTGGAGCGTAAATTCGATAATCAATCACCGAATAGTATCCGGTTTCAGGATTTATATAGATACAACTTATTAAGCCAATTCCTCGAATCACTCGATGTGAGTTTCCGCTATATTGACGGCGGACAAGTTCGATTTTTGAGGAAAATCTTTTGTCGAGTACCGTATCATCAAAAATCAAACAAGCTTCGGGATGGCTCTGAAGTTCTGAACGCACTTTTTCCCAAATCACGAACGGTGTTAAGTTTTCTGAATTCAAGTAACGATTAATTGTGTCATGGCTAAACTCTTGAATGTGGGCCGCTTGCGTTCGTTAGAGTATAGTTGATTTGGCTACTCAGGAGATATTGGCAATAGTATAGATAATTGATGCTCATATTTTTGGGCATGAATTCTGATGTTATTTTACCATTCATTATTATCCGTTTCGAGATTTCCTTTGGGTTGGCGAGAGCCTCTCAACTCAAAGCCTCTCGCTCAAGAGGAGCCTCTCGCTCTCGCTCGTCAAGCGGGGTGCGATCGTAGTTGTGTCCACACTACATATAGTGTGTCTGCGTAAGTCCAGAGAGTAAAATTTTATTTTTGATTGATGTCTGATATTTTTTGTCATCTTTCGATCGACTACACTAGCCCTCACGACTGCTGGTCAACCCTGATTCGTGTCCAGGCGGGGCGCATACTCACCAATTGAATTATAGCGAACTGATTTTTGTTATTTTATATTTTCCAGTCAATTCGGCTTGTCACATTCTACCTCCAGAAACCTGAGAAAGGCTATAATAGGAATTGACGTGTCGGCGCACCGCGTGGATGTCGCGCGTGCTTGACAAATTTCCGACAATTGCTTTGAGAGATTTTTATCTTTCACCTGAATGTAAGCAGGTTCACGCAGTTTACAAAACGGGCGAAATTCAAGATTTAGTCGCACGCCTTGGAGATGAAAAAGCCGTCGCCGTACTAGAAGGTACTGGTACATACTCTTACTTTTGGAAAGAGCAGCTTCAAAAAAAGGGAATTTTTATGCTCGTGGCCGTGAGCATGGATGGTGAAATCGACTCGCCGGAGTCAAGGTGGCACAGACAACAAAGACGACGAGTTTGACGCGTTGGTAATGTGCGAGCCTTACCGTCGCCACTATCTGGAAATTTACGCTCGCCGGAGAAGGGTCAAAGAGTTGAACCCAAAGATTCAAGAAATCAGACGCACGCTCCGAGACTTGAAAACAACGACTCGGAAGCAAACTAGTTTCATCAACACCGTCTTGGGGCGACTAGCAAAGGGAGTATCCAGCACGCGCCACAGTTCAAAGTCAGGGGCGCAATGGGTTTTGACAAACTCGAGGGCCACCTGCTTTCTGGGCTTGGCTTGCCGGCGGCGGCTCCGACGGCAAAAAGCATTCAGACTCGCTGAGACAATCACCACCGCTCACGGGAGCGAACTTGGTAGAACTGGAATATCAGAACTCACGTGCCAGGCAAGCAGCGGCACTAATGTGACCTGCTTGCTTGGTCGAATCCGGGCTCGAAGCCAGACTGATAGAACTGCTCGGCGACAGTTTGTTCTATTGCTATCACCAAGTGTTCGTGAGCTTCAATGGAGGCTACCGCTCGCGGGGGTGGATACTACCCTCGAATCTACCCCTTTGAAGACTTTTTCTGCCGGCCCTTGAAAAGAGCTCGTCGCGCCGCCTGGTAGCAAGCTTGCGGTTTACCGAAAGTATCCAAGTCCAGCGGTCAAGTCAGAGTCGGTAGCGGTGGTGGCAATTGGACAGGGTGCGCGAACACTCGAAGCACTCTGTGGACTTACGTGAACTGTCGCATTGAGCCTCAGAAGCTCAAAGGACAGACCTACACTGCTGTCGAGATGGAACGGAGAGAATACTTTGTCGGCCGCGCCTCCGACGCCGACGGAGCGAAAAAACGCGGCGGTCGGCTCGCCGATGCTCGAAACGCTACCTGTCGCAAACTGATGGATAAGAGTGTTCCGGGAACTCTACAATGAAGTGAAGTTGTTTAGAAATAAGCGGTCAAGGGCGATCGCTTGTTCCTTAAAAAAGAGTTAACGTGTGCGGAGTCTGCTCAAAGTTCTTGACCAAACTCTTACAGCTTTACATCCAAGGGTTTGACCGTTCAATCACCAGCGCGAGTTGCCACCACGACAAATCCAGTTTTCCCCTTCAGCGCCATTTTTTCGGCTTTCGTTGGTTTCGGTGCCAGTCTAAACCGGATCTTGGTCATAATCTGCGGATAGAGTTTTTACTTTCTCTGCGACGATCTTATCCGGGTGAGACCCCTTGCCCTTGCAGAATAGTAATCTTCGGAATATTGACGGACCCGAGTCTGAAAATAATCGAGGTTGTGACTCAACATTTCAATCAAGCCACAGTCATCGGAGACACTGGCTTTTGTGCAATGGATAAAAAACGGCAAGCTGACTGGTATCAACGGCTAGATGTTGTTTGATGCCATTGGTGCATTTGTAATGGCAGAAGCCTTTAGACTCGACACTCGCAAATTGCACGTATTTTTTACCGCTACACCGAGCTATTAGAGGAATTCTAGCCGTTTGTTAGTCAACTTTACGCTGTGAGGTAATGAAGGGAGATCGGGGAGCCAAGAAGAAACCCACGAGACTAGCGAAGAGAATCGGTGTAAAAGTGCTGAATCCTGTCAACTTGGCGAGTAGCAGAGTTGTACTAATCGGAGTTCGAGTAACTGTTGAATTCAGAGCAGCCATTACACAAATCATTGCCAAAGTCTCGTTGGATGCGGGATTAATGATAGCAATTGCCTTTCCTAAACAGGCTCCTATAAAAAACAGTGGGATGATAATCCCCCCCCGCCAGCCTCCATTTACGGTCGTACTAATGGCAAACACTTTAGCAATAACTAAAGTTAAGAGAAATCCCAAAGAAAAGTTTCCCTCAACAATTTTTTCAATTTGATGTTCACCAAAGAAACGAGTCAGCGGAAAAAAAGCTGATAAAACACCAAGTGCTAGCCCAGCTAAAGTAGTGCGCACATAGATTGGACTGGGTATCGAATCAAACAAGCGACCTACACTGCGAAATACAGCGATAAAAAGCCAGCCCACGATCGCACCTACGATTCCATAAGCAATCGCTGCGCCAAAGTCATAAAGGCTGTCCACATTGTATTGAGGAAAATGCCAGGTAGGACCAATTCCTAGCTGGGTAATTGCTACAAAAATGGTGTAACTTGCACAACTTGCCACGACCGCAGGCAATATTGCTTCAAAATACTCCACAACATTCTGATGATGCAGGATTTCTAAAGCAAAAAAAGTACCACCCAATGGAGCGCCGAACAAAACTGTAAAACCAGATGCCATGCCAGCAATACTCAAAGTTCGTAGTGCCTCTCCACGCAATTGAAAGCGATCGGCTAACCACGTACCAATTGAACCTGTTACTTGCACCATTGGTGCTTCTGGACCAGCACTGCCTCCACTTGCAATACTGATTAGGGACGACAGAATCATCGAAGGATTCTCGTTCATTGGTAACCGCCCACCATTGAGATGAATATTGTCAATAATCAACCCTATTTCGCCAGGATTTCCCAGCCAATGAATGAGCAAACCGATGAGCAAACCTGCAAGCGGCATGATGATTAGTAGAGAAGATCCACTAAAATATTCAAATCCCACCATCATATAAGACAAAAATATCCAATAACTTGCAGCAAACAAACCACAAATGATTCCTAGCATTGCCCATAGGAATACCGAACGTGTGAGATTTACTGGGTTTCGTTTCATTGCTGATTCCTGATCAATAACTAGACAGTGAAGAAGTGTTAAAAAACTATTTTGTGTAATGGTATACAACTTCTGTTGTCTGCATATTAACCTACCAACCACCACACTTGCTTTTGAGTGTAGATCCGAGCTATCGAATGCGAAGAGAGCAATCGCAGTCTAACAAGGGCTGGCAACGGAACTGAGGCATAGGTTATCAGTGGTGTAGCCACCGTGCAACGCCGTCCGCTGAAGCCCTCGCCGTTAGACCGCTTCATCTCTTGGTGGTGTCAATAGCTTAAAGAACCCATTTGGACTCTCTGATGACGAGCTAAGATCAGAAATAAATGGCATTGTCGAGCAACTTAACCGACAAAGAGTGATAACTCCGCAGCGCCATTGCTGCCCCACAAGAAGAAGACTAGACCACCTCTGGGGACAAAACGACAAATTGTGGACGGTATCTTCTATCAACTCAAGAGTGTATGAGCGCGATCGAGCGGGACGCTAGCACTCGCGTATAATTCCGATCTAACCGGATTTGATATGAGAAAAAACTAAAGTCCTTACTACCAACCTGGATTTGATATGAGAAAGGACTAAAGTCATTACTACCAACCCGCGCAAATCGATCGACTAAAAGCCTAATTTTTCTAACACGGGCTTTGTGGAAACAATATGTCGATCGAGCCCTAGTTTTTTTGGCTCCACACCCAAAGCCAAAGCCACCAATTGCGACAAATGCAACACCGGCAAACTCAATTTGCGCCCGATTACTTTTTCCACCTCCGGCTGTCGCGAATCCAAATTCAAGTGACACAGAGGACAAGGCGTTACCATACAATCAGCGCCATTGTCAATAGCATCTTGAATATGTTTGCCTGCCATCTGAAAAGATTGGTTAGTGGCATAACTCGCCAACGGCCAGCCGCAGCACTGCGTCCGGCCTCGATAATAAACCGGAGTTGCCCCGATCGCCCGAAATACATTTTCCATCGATTCCGGTTGGTGCGGGTCATCGTAAAGCAGCTTATCCTGAGCTCGCAGCAGGTAGCATCCGTAAAAAGACGCGCACTTCAAGCCCGAAAGCTTGCGGGTGACTCGCTTGTGCACCTCCGAAAGCCCGTAATCTGCAACGATCGCCCACAACAGATGTTTCACCTCGGTACTGCCTTGATAAGGCGAACAACCTTGTTTTTTTAGTAAACCGTTGACTTTTTCTATGTAGTTGGGATCGGTTTTCTGACATTCCTTGAGGCGATCGTCCACATGACCGATGACCCCTTGACAAGTGCTGCAATGCGTCAGCAAAGGCAGATTCAGTTCCTCAGCCAAAGCAATATTGCGAGCGTTGACAGTATCTTCCAGTAACTGCGAATCTTCCTTGAAAGTGCCAGAACCGCAGCAAGAAGCTTTCTTGAGTTCCACCAGTTCAATGCCCAAGGCTTGAGTCAGTGCTTGGGTAGACAGGTAAAGTTCGCGGGCCGCCCCTTGGGCAACGCAACCGGGAAAGTAAGCATATTTGAGATTTGGGGATGGCATAATCGTTTCTGCAGGGGAGAAAAGGCAAGGGACAAGAAACGAGAGCGGTGGAGGTCGGGATGCTTCCTGCTTCGTTTCCCCTCTCCATATCCTTACAGAAAACTAGAAAACTAGCGTGAAAGCCCCCCTCTTTTAAGGCACAGATGAAACGCAGTTTTCAGGTTGGTGGTCCGATAGTGCTTTGAAACTGCTAAGGAGGCCATTGCATCGACTATCCTAAAATAGGACTTACGCATTATGACCGTTTAGCAAGGCTTTGAGATTGCGACACACAGCGAACAATGACAGAAATACATTACTTTTGCGTAATTCCTGATAAAAGTTACTTGTTTCTGCTCAGTTTTGCCGTCTAAGTTCAGCACATCAGTTTTCTGGAGGAATGCAAAAAGACAGAGATGTCGGTAGCTTGCACCTTGAGTATTGTATAAGAATTCGTAAGAGTTATATCTGAGCTTTAAAAACACCAAAAATTATGGATGAACATTTTGTAGAACCCGAACGCATTGAGGCTAGTATTAGTGATTGCGATCGGATTCTGCAATCCGAGCCGGATAACTATAAAGTCTGGCATATCCGAGGGCATCTACTTGCCCAGATCGAACGCTATGAGGAGTCGATCGCCAGCTACGATAAAGCACTTAAAATCAAAGTTGATGACTGCGACTCTTGGTTGGAGCAAGGTTATGTACTGAGCGATATGAATCGAGATCCAGAAGCGATCGCCAGCTACGATAAAGCCATTGAATTCGGACACCAGGATCCCGGAGTTTGGTATATGCGTGGGAACTAACTTTATAGGATAGCAGATATTAACGCAGCGTTAGAGAGTTACGATAAAGCCATTGAGCTCGGACACAATGATGCCGGCGTTTGGTATATGCGTCGCAAATCACTTTCTCATATATAGCAATCCTAAATCATTTGTAAATTTCTTACTCCCGAACCGCGAGTTCGGGGAGGGTTGGGGTGGGGTAAAAAATTTACGACTCCTGCAAGGATTACTATAGGAGATATTGAGGCGGCGATAGAGAGTTATGAAAAAGCTACTAAAATTCAGCCATATAGTGGTGAAATCTGGTATGCAAAGGGTTTGGCATTCTTAGATCTTAATCGCTATGGAGCAGCAATAATAAGTTTCCGTCGTGCAACGCAATAAGCTGCTACGCAGCTAAACCGCACAAAATAGCATTGCCTTTATTTTTAATTTTTCGCTCCCCTTTAATAACCATTTCTCCTTCGTTTAATAATCTATGTAGCAATTTAGACAATTCTTCTACTGACTCAAATAGTCGATGCGCTATATATTCTGTCTTCTGAATGCCATACTAATTCAATTAAATTATAATCTGGGCTGTAAGCTGGCAATAATTATCAAATAATATGAGGCATTTCGGCTGATATTTTTCTCAAAATATCTTTGTTTTTATGAAAACTAGCATCCTCTCAAATAATCACAATCTTAATTCCAGATTCGGCAAATTTTTCAGAGTGCTTACCCAATTCTATCCATTCTTGAACTTTCTAATTATTTAATAAGGCATTAGTTTGCTCATAAAACCTATTTGATTCCCCTCTTTATATCACAAAAATTAACCTTTTTTTGTCATGATATCTCAACCCACCCATCAGATTTACTCTGCCTCTTCTCCTTTGACCTGTAATTTGTTTTCGTCGAGATTTTTTACCCCAAGTTTTTCTTCTTATCACTCGCAAGCTGAATCCACTCTCACGCCCTTTACCATACCTGTAAAAGTTCTGGCGTTTCTTTAGTTATTCTTAAATACTCTGATAGCTTCTGTTTAAATACTTCTTTTTCAATTGGGTTTTGCTTGCCCTCTAAACTATATTTAGCCCAAAGGTAAACGTATTTTTTTTTTATGTAGTATCCTGGATATTTGGGAACTACTCAATTTAATTACTGTGACTTTTTCTAAATATGTTGCTAGTCTGGCTGCCGTCCATCTCCCAAATTAATATCCATATTCTTCGGGATTTTTATCGATTGTATCTAGCAATATTTCTTCATACTATGGAGTGACTTTCCGAAAAATTTCTGGGATTATTTTATCTAAAAAACTATCCAAATTATCGGGGTCGCCATGAACTGACCAATCAGCTACTGTTCTGTAAGCAATCTCCATAAATTCACTAATTTCTTGAGATTTTTTTTCATCATTTATTAGCAATAAAATTAGAAGTTTTTCCCTCACAGAATTATCATCCGACTATTTTAGTACTTTAATTAGTCTCTTTTTCGGATTTTGAGATAGATGGTTTTTGGCTGGCATATATTATAACGAATGTTCACTTTTTTTCTTTATATTATACAATCTCGCTGCGTAGCAGCTTATGCTTTTGATTCAGCAGGAGCATGGTATTTTTAGGGCGCAACACTAGAAGAAACAGGGAATCTACAGAAAGCACTTGATAGCTTCACGAAAGCCTTAGAGCTAGAGGAAAATGTTTTCTTTCTCACAGATCGAGGACGAGTGTTGAGACAACTTGGACAGTACGATGCGGCTATGGCAAGTTATGACAGAGCCTTAAAATTAGACCCGAATTACGAGGATATTTGGCTCAAGCGAGGTGCTTTGCTATGTGATTACCTGAATCGTCCACAAGAAGCCTTGGCCTGCTTTAAGCGTGCTGTGGAAATTGCACCAGACAATCCTCTGGCTTGGTATAACCAGGGGAATGCCTGGAGACATTTAGAGCGTTATCAGGAGGCGATCGCGAGTTATGAGAAAGCAATAGAACTTAAACCGGATTATCATGATGCCCTGCGTGAGAGGGACTGGTTATCATGTTTGGTTGAGTATAAGCAGCAAAAAAATCTCAGCTACGATATTGCTGTCAAACTTGTCAACCTAAGGATTGAGAATTTTCTGGATTGCTCAACTCAAGATGAAGATCGGATCGACAAAATTCTTACGGCCAGGAAGATTGCGGAAACTCATAGAGAAGACCTAATCGTCTTTATTCCTCTAGCCTTTGGGCGTGCCTATCTTTCCGCAAAAGGAACGGTTATGCCTCCCAATTTTGTTTGGATTCATTGCGAAACAGAACAACAATATCAAGTTATTTTGTCTGAACAGCCTATTTTTCAAGCAGCTTATGATGTTGCAGTCAAATGGATGAAGGAAAAAGGGAACGATGCTGAGTTTATGTATCTCGCCCAATGGAGTGGAGAGGTCAAAGCTATTCAACAAATGTTGGATGATGGTAGTCGGCTAGAGGATTGCGAAGTGGCATCTATGGGATATACTGCGTGCAAGCCAATTCAGGGTGTTCCTCTAAAATCAGATCGGCCACTCTCCCAAGAAGTCATCCGTCAGGATAATTGGCAGCCTCCTAAATCAGCAGCAGAAAAACCGTGGTGGAAACTCTGGTAGCGGTTGCAGCATCACAATCCCGTTGTACGCCGAGGGCGTATAGACAGACCTGGACGCACAAACTCTATCTGTAGAGTGCGCAGTACCAGCCCAGCCGTCTCCTGGTGGGAAAGAAGACCCGGAACTTATGCAGGACTACCAAATTTCATTCTTTTAACAGGTGATTACCAATAAACTAGCTTGATTACGGAGCGCCAACAGCTAGGATGATATAAATACGTCGCTGGAACCTTGACAGGGGTCGCGATCGCCACCCCATAACAGTCCTAGAGTTGCTGCGATCGTCCGTGCCCCAATTGTCGCTGGCCGGTGTCACTTAGAAAAGCGGCCAGCCTTTCTGTTGCAGATCCCCCTTTCGGATAAGATTAGATACGCAGCAACCAATGAGGACACGATGTTATGAGCCAAGACGACATTTTTACTAGAGTCCAGAAAATTGTGAAAGAGCAACTGGAAGTCCCGAATCTGAGCGATGTCAAGCCCGAATCCAACTTTGCTAACGATTTACACGCAGATTCCTTAGATACTGTAGAGCTGGTAATGGCCTTGGAAGAAGAGTTTGATATTGACATTCCCGACGAAGCAGCCGAAGGAATTACTACGGTTCAAGCTTGTGTAGATTACATCAACGGCCAACTTACAGCTCCAAAAGCATAAAATACCTGTCTTTTCCCCTAAGAGGAGAGAAGTTAGAAAAATGGAAACTCCTCTTTTGTTCTGCGTTCTGGGTGTTTAATTTTTTGAAACTGAAATCATGACAAATTTAGAGCGTAAGCGCGTTGTTATAACGGGTCTCGGCGCGATTACACCGATCGGCAATACCTTGTCCGAGTATTGGGACGGGTTGCTTGCCGGGAAGAATGGTATAGGCCCGATCACCTTATTCGACCCGTCGCGGCACGACTGCCGCTTTGCCGGAGAGGTGAAGGGTTACGACCCACACGACTATTTAGAGCGCAAGGAAGCAAAGCGGATGGATCGCTTTGCTCAATTTGGGGTGTCAGCGAGCAAACAAGCTGTTGCTGATGCGAAATTTGAGATTAACGACCTGAACGCAGAACAGGTGGGTGTCATTCTTGGCACTGGCATTGGCGGGCTGAAGGTTTTGGAAGACCAGCAAGAGATCTATCTGACTCGCGGCCCCGATCGATGCAGCCCGTTTATGATTCCCATGATGATTGCGAATATGGCCGCGGGTCTGACGGCGATTCACACGGGCGCTAAGGGACCGAACTCTTGCCCCGTGACGGCCTGCGCTGCCGGGTCGAATGCCGTGGGCGATGCGTTTCGCCTAGTTCAGGGGGGTTACGCGCAAGCCATGATTTGCGGCGGTACCGAAGCTGCGGTGACACCTTTGTGCGTGGCGGGTTTTGCTGCGGCGAGGGCGCTTTCGACTCGCAACGATGACCCGACTCATGCTTCTCGTCCGTTCGATCGCGATCGTGATGGTTTTGTCGTCGGCGAAGGTGCTGGCATTCTCATGCTAGAAGAAATGGAATACGCTCTGGCGCGTGGCGCGAAGATTTACGCAGAAATCGTCGGCTACGGTTTAACTTGCGATGCGTATCACATGACTTCTCCGGTACCGGGGGGGGACGGTGCGTCGCGGGCGATCGCTTTAGCGCTCAAGGATGCGGGTTTGACGCCGGATCGAGTGACCTATATCAACGCTCACGGCACGAGCACGCTTCCCAACGATTCTACGGAAACCAAGGCGATTAAGCGGATCTTGGGAGACCACGCTTACAAAGTAGCAATTAGTTCTACTAAGTCAATGACCGGTCATCTTTTGGGCGGTTCTGGGGGAATTGAAGCGGTGGCGACGGTAATGGCGATCGCCAATGACAAAATCCCGCCGACAATTAATCTGGAAAATCCCGATCCCGAGTGCGATTTAGACTATGTTCCTCATACAAGCCGCGATCTAAAAGTTGATGTGGCGCTGTCGAATTCTTTTGGATTTGGCGGCCACAACGTGACTCTGGCATTCAAGAAGTTTGTTAAGTAACGGCTAATCCAAAATCGAGAGTTAAAAGGTAAAAAAATATTTTTTTACCTTTGTAGGGTAGGCATCTTGCCTGCCCTAACTTTCTGAAGTATAACCGGAGCGATCGTATGAATCAACCAATTATTCGATTTCTGACAACCAAGAATTATAAAAATCTACAGTTAGATCCATCTGTAAATTTAAACAACCTTAATATATTTATCGGCTCAAACGGTTCAGGCAAAAGCAATTTCATCAGTTGTTTAAAATTTTTAAAAGATTGCCTAATAGCTATTCCCGATGAAAATCGCGGCGTGAGTAGTTTTGAGGATGCTATTTCTAAATTTGGCGGTGATAAAATCTTAGATGTCAATGTTGAAAGTCCGGCAAAGGTCAGTATGGCCTACTGTTTTTCGCAAATTAACCAAAGTGGTAATCTTCAAAAAGACAGCGCAATTCTTGATTTCAAACTTTATACCGATCGAGAAAAAGTAAGGGCGAGCATCTCTGAAGAATATCTATATGGCGGAGAAGATTTGCAGGAAACTTGCAGCAGGCAACCTTTCTATTACTATAAATTCCATAACAGAGAATTAGGGCAAGGAGTTTTATCTGTTTACAATTTTCCCGGTCAAGAGCCAACTCATTTTGAAACTTTAGATAACATTCCTACAAATTCTTTGGGTTTATTGACAATTCCGACACTACTTGAAAATAGTCAATCGCCTCCTGAAAATACACCGATTTACAAAATTAGAAGAGAATTAATTGAATTTATTTCAAAATGGCAATTTTATAATGCCAACAACATGAACTTGAGTTTAATTAGAACCGTAGAACCTAAAATAGGTGGCAGTGATATTTACCTATCTGCTTCGGGAGATAATCTGCCTTTAGTATTGTACAATTTAAACCAAAAATCTCTCAATTTTGAAGATAGCATTAACGAGGCAATGAAGTCAATCCTGCCAAAAACTCGTCGCCTTAGAGCTTTACCTTCTGGTCGCCTATCTCTCACTGTAGAATGGTTTTTTGAAGGTATCAAAGAAGAACCATTTTACCTTAATGAAATGTCAGATGGAACTGTGAGGATGCTTTGTTGGGCAACTATATTACATTCTCCACTTCTTCCTTCTTTGATAGTCATTGATGAACCAGAATTAGGATTGCACGTATCGTGGATGCCAGTTTTAGCTGAGTGGATTAAAAAAGCTGCGACAAAAACTCAGATAATTATTACCACGCATAGCCCCGATCTTTTAGATCACTTTACCGATTGTTTAGAGAAAGTTCTTTGTTTTTATTCCGAAAATAGAACCCATTTCTCAGTCAAATCTCTTTCAAAAACAATGCTGGAGCCAAAACTTGAAGAGGGTTGGGAATTGGGCGACTTATACCGTGTTGGCGATCCAAGTATTGGAGGATGGCCGTGGTAGTGTGGGTTTTCTCTGGTGGCGGTGAGGCTGAGGTTAGAGGATTCTTTCCTTTTTTAGAAAAAACTTTTCCGGGCTGTAGATTTGAACGAAAAACACCAGTTCGTCAAAAACCCGGCCCTAAAGCTAATAAAGCAGGTAGTTATGGAAGAACAGGTCAAAGCTTAATCGAGCAAATAAAGCAAGAATTACCACTCGCCTTAAAAGCAGAACCAAATAAATGCGACCTGATTTTAGTTTTTGACGATTTGGATTGTCGCGATTCTGAGACACAAAAATCAAAAATATTGTCAGAGATATCAACTATACCAGAATGTGCTGACATCAAAAATTTTGTTGGGTTTGCCGCGCCGGAAATCGAAGCTTGGATTATTGCTGATTGGAATAATTCAATAGCTAAAAATTCAGATTTTCGAGGCCGACATGAACGGATGCGTTGGTGGCTGAGTACACAAAGAAAAGTTTCTTTTGAAAATCCCGAATCATTTAGTGAATATGATTCTCAAAGAGATTGCTGTCGAGAAAAACTATCAGAATATTTAATTGAGTCAAGTGTTCAAGATGAAGTCGATCGCGATAAAGCACGCTTTTCTAAAGGATTACATACTCCTTTGCTCTTGAGAGAAATCGCTCCAAATGAAGTCCAGAAAAAATGTCCGTTATTTCGCGAATTCTATAACTATCTCACTAATTTTTGTCGTTCTTCTTAGCTTATTCTCCCGGCAATAACTCCAACCGATATCGGTACAAAGCCACAGGATGCCCCCCAGCAGCAAAATAATCCGGGTCTTGCGGCGACAAATAAATCGCTGTCACCTGATCCGCCTCAATTCTTTTACTCGCAGAATCGCCATTTTCTCCGCCTCCAACAACTCGATAAGCCGTTGTTGTTTCCACCTCGTTTAAATAAATATCAGACTCTCCCCGAAACACCTGCTGAGAAATCTCTGTAGACACAAACTCGCGAGGATTCGGCGTCTCAGTTCCCCGACTGGTAACAATCGAAATTAATTGGCGTTCCCCTTTCAAAACAGTAATTTGGCGGTTGGGATTGGTCGGATCGACTTTCACCGAAAGTACGCCACCATCGCCTAAATAAGCCTTGGCAATATTCAAACCGTTAAAAGTGCGATCGGCTACAATCTTTGTAGCTTTTTTAGATGTATAATTATAAATAAAACCAATATTTTTTTCCGGTTGAAATCGCACTTTAAATAATACTGGCTGCTGCAAATACTGGCGGTTGCTTTCAAACCCAGGCGTCACAATATTTGGCGCTAAAGGAGCGGCTAAATCCACCAAAGTGCTCGCAACATTCCAATTGCCGGCCATCCAGTCGGGATATACCAAATCTCCCTTAGCGACAGCGATAGGAGGCTTGCTTTCCCAATTGGGAAAACTCGATAGGCGATCGCCCAAAACCCCCGCCCTCGCACCGCCATCCCACAGCAACACCAGCAAAACCAAACAAAAACTCCAAAATACCTTCATACCCAATTACATACAAACAACTAACCTTCTGTCTCTCTTTCTCTTCTTTCTCTCTTCTCTGCGTTCTCTGCGCCCTCTGCGGTTCATTAATTCAAAAATTAGACAACAAACGAGTTAAACATCATATTTTATACCCTTCTCAGAAACAGGCATCCTCCCTCTAACACAAAAATCAATCTTATTCTTGTGGGGAGTAGGGGTTGGGCAGGATATCCCGCCCCCAATATGCAATTTCAAGGTAAAAAAGCCTATGTTTTAAAGCGCCTCAACAGGTGCAGGTTCCCAAACCTCCCCGTATTTCTCCTGCAATTGGTGCCAATTTTCCACCTGTCCCGGTTCGTATTCCCCCGGTTTTCCCCACTGCAAAAACGCGCTCAAAGCAGCCTCATTTTGTTCGTCCAGAAAACGGATTGCATAAGTAGTAAAATTACCTCTTTTCGCCTCGCCAGTTTCAAACTTCACCTGTTTAATTTTGTCCATATTCAAGTGAAACTCAAATATATCGGCGTGCATATTGGCATATTTACCCTTGGGCAACTCCGCATAAAACAGCTTGTGAATTGAACCGCGAACTTCCAGCACAGCCGCGCTGCTAGTCACGATTAAACGCAGCGTTCCCAATTGTTCGCAAGCTTCCAAGAATTCTTTCAGATTAGGCATAATTTAATTTGGGCATTGGGCATTGGGCATTGGGCATTGGGCATTGGGCATTGGTAATTGGTAATTGGTAATTAAAAACAACAATAACTAACAACCAACAACTAATGACTAATGACTAAGGACTAAGGACTATTTTTCGTGCAGTTCGTAAGCAGCGACAATCCGCTGCACTAGCGGGTGTCGCACCACATCCGCCTGAGAAAATTCGCAGAAAGCAATGCCCTCAACGTTGCGCAGAATGTTTTGGGCAACTGACAATCCCGACAGTTGGTTTGGTGGCAAATCTGTTTGAGTGAGATCGCCCGTCACTACCATTCTCGATCGAAAGCCGAGACGAGTCAACACCATTTTCATTTGAGCCGGCGTCGTATTTTGAGCTTCGTCCAAAATTACGAAAGCATTGCTGAGAGTGCGCCCCCGCATATAAGCTAAAGGAGCTACTTCGATCAAGCCTCTTTCCATTAAATCGGCCATCTTTTCAGGGTCGATCATTTCTTGCAGGGCGTCGTAAAGCGGGCGCAAATAGGGATCGACTTTTTGCTGCAAATCTCCCGGCAAAAACCCTAATTTTTCGCCAGCTTCCACGGCTGGCCTTGTTAAAATCAGCCGTTCGTACTGCTTGCTCAACAGCGCTTGCACGGCGAAAATAGCTGCTAGAAATGTTTTGCCAGTACCAGCGGGGCCAATGCAAAATGTCAGGTCGTGCGTGCGTACTGCTTGGACGTATTGCCGCTGCTTGAAGGTTTTGGCTCTAATTTCTTCGCCCCGGCGGGTTTTGGCGAGAACGTCTCGCTGCAAGTCTTGTAAATCGCCTTGGCGGTTGCTATCCAACGCTTGGCGCGCCGTCTGGATTTCAATTCCGGTAATATTTTTGCCGGATTTCCAATAGTCGGAGAGCGATCGCACTAATTTATGACACAATTCTACTTGACTTTTTGTGCCGGAAATCAGCAGTTCTTGCCCTCGCATTACCAGGTTAGCGCCGGTTTGCTTAGAGATAATTTTCAGGTTTTCTTCTTGATTGCCCGAGAGCGACATCGCGCTTTGAGTGTTCGGCAACTCTATTGTTAATTTTTCAATCATGCCAACATAAGCTCCTCCAAATAAGCAATTAAAAGTTAACAATTAACAGTTAAATCAGTCACTTTTTGCGAACAAAAAAACGCCCCTTACTAGATTTTACCTAGTATCTAAGGCGTCTTTTAGATTTAGCTCCCAAATGAGTTTGGTGCTTGAGATACAAATCAAATCTCCTTTCAATCAAGTCAGGCAACTTTAGATTTTAGATCTTAGATTTTAGATTTTAGATGTACCTCATCCCGGTGACATTTGAGATTTAAAATTTTACATTTGTGTCCGATCGCAAAACCGGCAATCTCAAATCAAGCGGGGCTTGTAATACAAAGTCTACAACAGGCAATCTAAAATCTAAAATTGTTTTTGGGCTCTGCAGTTAATAACCGGGAGTATTTCTGCTCGTTCTAAACGTAGGTGTGTTAGTACGGCGAGGTTGTTCTCTCGGAGTTCTGCTAGCTAAGGGACTCGGCGACGGAGGTGGCATCCGGGGTCGGAAGTCGCCTCGCGGCTCGCGCGAGCCGCGATCCGGGCGATCGCGATCGCCCCTGGGCGGCCCCGAGGCACGATCGCCCGCTTCGCCATCGTATATATCTAAGTAGAGCGACTGACCCGCCGTCTGCGCCACCGCTTCGAGGGTAGTTCTAATTGCCTGAATATTGCGTCCGCCCCTACCGTAAACCCGGCCTTTGTCGGGATCTTCAAAAGCGAGCCTAACCCAGACCCG
This sequence comes from Microcoleus sp. C2D2, assembly GCF_036702495.1. NCBI lineage: Bacteria > Bacillati > Cyanobacteriota > Cyanophyceae > Oscillatoriales > Microcoleaceae > Microcoleus > Microcoleus sp. C2D2. The sequence continues at coordinate 27,584 of NZ_JAUBTO010000031.1, forward strand.
CGATTGGCGCGGGTGCAGTTCGCAATCAACCCGCAAAGAGCATGGGGTCTCTAAAAAAGGCCCAATTAAAAACTTAACCAGTCCAGCGTAGTTGGGACTAGCTGACTGCTGTTGTGCTGGATTCAACGTTGGCTCCGGCTCCGACTTGTTCAAATACATGGGCTTTTCTGAGGATGTCACGCACGGTGTCAGTTGGCTGAGCGCCTTCTTGCAGGCGCTTGACAATCGCTGGAACATCCAGCCTGGTTTCGTTATTTCTGGGGTTGTAATAGCCGAGCTCTTCTAGGGGACGGCCGTCGCGGCGGGTAGAACTGTTCATCGCTACAATCCGGTAGCTTGTCTCGCGTTTTTTCCCGTATCTCTTGAGTCGCAGTTTGATCATCTTCTTGCAGAATAGTCGTGTTTCGATTCTAAGCTATTATGTGGTACATTTACGCGATACATTTCAGACATTTTGGATTTCTCCGACACCTGAAAATACCTCGATCGCATCACCCGCAAGGGTGAAGGGCGTATCCGCCAAAGCTTTTAGCATGATACCAAAAGCACCGTTTGCATCCCGGTCGGCAGTATAACCGCACTCAGGACATTTAAAGATTTTGTTGCCACCCAATCTGGCGTGAACGTGACCGCACTTGCCACAGGTTTTAGACGTGTAAGCCTCGGAACGTTTCTACGATTAAGACGCCGGAACGTTTAGCCAGAGCTATTAGTAACTGCTTAAATCTGTAATGGCTCCAAGTTAACATGGATCGTACAGATTTAGTATTAATCCGCCTTTTTGCTCTCAAAACCATGGATGATGTTTCAAACGTGGGAATAAACACCACCTTGTAATGACGGACTAAGTAACTAACAGTTTGGCGATGAAGTTCATCGACTCTCATTGCGGATATCGATCCTGATTTTATCAGCAGCACGAAATAAAGAACGGCGTTGCTTAGTCCTAACTTGTTTTTGGTAGGCACGGCTAATTAATTTGTCAAGGTGAAAGCATAATCTCACGATTCGCTCTATGTCTCCCTTGCCCATCTCTAAAACCGTTTCTCCGTCGTAACCAGTTAAAAATGTTCGCACCCCAGGATCGATCGCAATTACCTTATTCTGGGTAGTTGTTTCTGTGGAAATATGCTCGGGAATCACCGCCGTCCCAACGTCGCCTGTCTCGCACTAACTGGGTGCCATACCTGCTTGAGTCTGGCAGTAGTTGTGAAGATTCAAAGCCGCACCATGAAGGTTAGTTGAGGGAACCAAGTGCCTTTGGTGTAATTGCCATTTTTGAATTTAATGGTGGCTACTGATTGGCGACAATTGCGAAATCTTGCGTCACCTTTGGTGGATTTCGCTTGCTTCCAAGCATCGCAAGCATCTTGTACCGCGTTAGCTTTGGGGTGTCTCGGTACTCTTTTCAACCAATCAATCTGGTAAATCAGAGAGGGTTTGGGCTTCTAAGTCATAGCTACTACCGTGAAAACCATTTTTTAAAACCTCTATGCAGCGGTTGTAAACAAAGCGACAACCGGCTAACCAATGTCGCCAGATTGAGTTTAACTTGCTATCAGGATAAACCCGAATTTTTTTCACAGAGTTCGGCGCTAACTTCGCTGTCAATTTCTGTGAGTGTCGTTTTTTGCTTTTGTATTTCCGAGTCTTGCCTGAGTTGTTTTTCGTACTTACGGAGTCCGTAAACCCTTGAGCTGAAACAGTGGATGACTGACAACATATCTTGCACGAGTTCTGCCTGTGGACTGTATTTTTGCTGGTAGAGAACCACGAGTTTACAATCGAATTTTTCACACAACCATTCGATTAGGTCGAAGCCAAATCGGGCAAGTCTGTCTTTGTGGGCAACGACAAGACATTGGATATCGCCGCTGATAATTCGTTCCAGAATGGTGTTAAGCTTTCGCCGCCTAAAATTGAGTCCCGATCCAATTTCTGTGATGACTTCTGAGCCTGGGTAACTTGTAGTAAGTGCCTCAGTTTGTCTTTTGAGATCGTCTCTTTGGCTGGATGTTGAGACTCTGGCGTACAAAACTGTAGAAGGTCGAGCAAGCTCAGTTGTACCGGATTTTTGTTTGAGATATTCGGCGATATCGTAACGTCTTTGTCCTGCCTCGGTTTTGATGGTCTTGATGAGGCCATCTTCTGACCATCGGGCAAGGGTTCTGGGGTTAACTCCCAAAGCCTTAGCTGCTTCTCTTGGTGTGACATACGGCATGGCATTCTTCTGGAAGAACACTTTTTATTTTATTTAATGATGTCCGATATGTCCATTATGTCTGTTAAAGTCGTGTAAACTGCCTTTAGGTCGTCTGTCTTTGTGCGAACCCCAACTCAACCCCTATTTCTTAACCTCCCAGCAAAATATCACTGCGATTTGCTGCCCCTAAGGCAGGTCTGGCGCCGTCAATGTGCGGTGTAATTGCTACTGGCAAAATCGATGCTGTTCCCCACTGCTTCACCAATTTTTGCAAAAATATATCTTGCTGTTCTCTCAACGAGTCCCAATCAGTGCCGCGATTAATAATTGCAAACCACACTAAACCCCGATCGCGAGTGGGGATCGCTCCAGCCAAAGCAATTACGGTGTCCAAAGTACCAGTTTTCACCACAGCCGATCGCGGAATGTGTCGGTGTTCCAAAGTTCCTCGGTCGCGCCCGGACACCGGAAACAAGTCAGCAACTGTCAGCCCAGTAGTCTGAAGGTTGCGGGCGATCGCCTGCATCATCCCACAAGCCGCCCTCGGAGACATTTGATTTTCCACTCCCAATCCCGAACCGTTAACTAATTGAAGTTCCTCCTCCGGCACCCCTGCAGCCCAAGTCGCTTGCTGCTGCACTATCTTTGCCCCGCCCAAATCGTCTGCCAGCATCTGAGCCATTTCATTATCGCTGTGGACGTTCATCTGCTTGAGAATTTCGGCTAAAGGGAGCGATCGGCGCTTCAGCAGCAAACGCCCCGAACTCACAAATTTCTCAGCAATCACGCTGCCGGCGACGGTTACTTGCGGCTTTCTAGTTCCCGGAGCCATCTTAGAATACATTGCCAGCACGTCCCGAGGCCAACTGCTCCCATCGAGGGCCTGCCGCAGTATCTCCCCGGCAACCACAGGATCGGACTGGTAATTCATGCGGAAATTGCCTGTCACCACCAAATTTCCCGCCACACGATTTATACCCATTTGATGCAGAGCATTGCCCACGGCGATCGCCTCCTCCCACACAAACAGCGGATCGCCCCCGCCGCTGACCACCAAATCTCCCTGCAATACACCATTGCTAATGGGCCCCGTTCCTCGGAACCGCGTTTCAAACTGATAATCCGCGCCCCAAGTCGTAAGCGACGCCAGAGAAGTCGCAATCTTAGTCAGCGAAGCCCCAGGCATCAGCACTGTCCCCTGCTGACTTACCAGCGGCACCATTCCCGCTTGCACCCAAATTCCCTGATTGCCGTCAATCAGGTTCTTGTCTTTCAACTCTTTTAAATATTCCCGCACCGCCGCTGCTGCGGGCAAGTCTGGATTTGCCGCATCTATTCCCCCAAAAGCCAAATCTTCGGCCACCACTAACCCGGGTATCCCTCCCCGCCAAGCCAGCACAGACGCAGCATTAGGCGCGGCACTGCCTACCCCAGCCATGTCCAGCCACAGAGACACGATCCCTGAGCTAAATAAATCCAGCATTTTTTGCTCCTAAAGTCAATCGATTTTAGATTTTAGATTTTAGATTTTAGATTGAAGAAAGCGCTCCCACTGATAAATCCGGAGGCTTGTGATAAGGATGGGGAGCTTTTTTCTCGCTCCACGGATGAATCCGGGGGTCCCGGACTAAAGTGCTTGCGGTCATGTAAAGTATTTCATTGATTTTTTCAATTTGCAGTCAAAAATAGTAAAGTAGTGACAAAACAAGCTCTATCAGAGTAGTCGGAAGTCAACGACCCAGGTCTAAAGACACGCTTGGCTTTTGGCCTTTGAGTTAAACCACACTTGACCAGACTTGCGTACCCTGCGTACTAGGTTAACGGCAAGAGTTTAAAAACCTACCAAGGGACGATCGGCTAGTTCCTTGAATCGCGAAATTTAGGATTAAACAGATTTATTGGGTTAAGTCAGTGTCCTAAATATATTACCGACCGTAAACTAAGGCGCAAGCTAACATTACCCCCTAAGGGAGGCTATAAAAAGCAAAACATTATGCGATCGCCGATTGCAAGGTTTGAGTCGGTAATTGTCAGGAGTGAAAGTACATTACATTCATTTCACCGAATCAAACAATCCCCGTGTAATGCTCTCTTACGGTTGAAACCGCCGATCGTTTTCCCAGCGGATCGCCCGAGCGAGCGACACTCGGAACCCACATCCCGTGAGGTCTTATGACAATTGTCCGATGGGGCGCGAGCGGATTTTAGTTCTTTATTCAGACGAATGGATTCACGCTCCTGACTTCCTGGTAGAATTTTTAGTGTTTCTCAAACATTGGTCAATGGGATCGACACGCGCAAGAATTGCGATAGACGCTATGGGTGGGGATCACGCCCCCGCCGAAGTTGTAGCTGGAGCGCTTAAGGCACAAGAAGAATTAGGCGTAGAGATTTTGCTCGTGGGCGACCCGCAGCAAATAGAAGACTCGCTCCGGCAACAAGACGCGATCGGCCGCGTCTCTACAGGTCAGCTAGAAATCGTTCCTTCAGAAGGAGCGGTGGAAATGCACGAAGAACCTTTAAGTGCCCTCAAACGCAAGCCCAACGCTTCGATTAACGTAGCGATGAACTTGGTAAAGCAGCAGCAAGCTGATGCTGTGGTGTCCGCGGGTCACTCCGGCGCGGCAATGGCTGCTGCCCTGCTGAGGTTGGGGAGGCTCGCCGGAATCGATCGCCCTGCGATCGGTGCGGTTTTGCCGACAATGATACCGGGCAGCTCTGTACTCATTCTCGATGTCGGCGCTAATGTGGACTGTCGCCCCAAATTTTTGGAGCAGTTCGCTCTTATGGGAACTATTTACAGCCAATGTGTGCTGGGCGTCGCCGAACCTAAAATCGGCCTGCTCAACATTGGCGAAGAACCTTCTAAAGGCAACGACGCAGCGGTGCGAACCCACCAGTTATTGGTGGACAACCCGAACATTCCTTTTGTGGGCAATGCCGAAGGCCGCGACGTGCTGTCTGGGAAGTTCGACGTAATTGTCTGCGACGGGTTTGTCGGCAACGTGTTGTTGAAGTTTGCCGAAGCAGTGGGCGAAGTCGTGGTGCAAGTGCTTAAGGAAGAATTGGCTGCGGGACTCAAAAATCAAATTAGCGCTCCCCTCCTGCAAGAAAGCCTCAAGGGGTTCAAGCAGCGGGTAGACCACGTTGAACACGGCGGCGGTTTGCTGTTGGGCGTTGCTGGAGTTTGCATTATCAGCCACGGTTCGTCTCAAGCTGCGTCAATTTTTAATGCCATTCGTTTGGCGAAGGAGGCTATTGACAACCAAGTGCTGGAGCGAATTCGATCGTCCAATCGCCAAAGCGCTCTGGAACAAGAAGCTGTGAATTAAAGGCAGTAAGTAGAAATTAAAAATTAAAAATGTTAAATTAAAATGTCAGCTTAAACAAGCGGTTTTGCTTAAAAAAAAGTAATTTCAGCAGTTTAAAAAATAATTTTAATTGGTAGTTTTTAATTTTTAATTTCTCGATCGAACAGCGAGTAAATGGAGAGGAATGTTGCAGCAATCAGGGTTCGGCATTGCCGTCACGGGTAGCGGCTCTTGTACACCGCAGGTTTCGCTTGATAATAACGGTTTGAGTCAGATAGTAGAAACGAATGACGAGTGGATTGGGGCGCGGACGGGCATTCGCTCCCGCAGGCTGGCGGACGCTCGCACTTCTTTGTGCGATTTAGCGTCGTCCGCGTCGCTTCAGGCAATCGCCATGGCAGAAATTTTGCCCACAGATATCGATTTGATTATTTTGGCGACCTCAAGTCCTGACGATTTGTTTGGCACTGCCAGTAAAATTCAATATCAGTTGGGCGCCACAAAAGCAGTGGCTTTTGATTTGACAGCAGCTTGTTCGGGCTTTATTTTTGGTTTAGTTACAGCCTCGCAGTTCATTCGGACAGGGGTTTATCAAAATGTTTTGCTGATCGGAGCAGATATTTTGTCTCGCTGGGTGAATTGGTCGGATCGGGGTACTTGCATTCTATTTGGAGACGGTGCAGGTGCCGTGGTATTGCAAGCTTCAGAAGTCGATTCCTTTTTGGGATTTGAAATTCGCAGCGACGGTACGCAAAATTCGTCTCTCAATTTGGCTTACAAAGCCGAGTCAAAAGAATTAATTGAGGGCGTCAGCATCGGAGTTGGCGGATTTCATCCCATCACAATGAATGGTCAAGAAATCTATCGCTTTGCCGTGAGAAAAGTGCCGGAAGTCATAGAAAAAGCTATGTTTCGGGCAAATGTCAGCGAGTCAGAAATTGACTGGCTGCTGTTGCACCAAGCCAATCAGCGGATTCTCGATGCAGTGGCTCAAAGGCTAAACATTCCCCCCGAAAAAGTAATCAGCAATTTGGCAAATTACGGCAATACCTCAGCGGCTTCAATTCCCCTTGCCTTAGACGAAGCCGTGCGTCAGGGTAAAGTGAAAACGGGCGATACTATTGCTGCGGCTGGTTTCGGTGCAGGTTTGACTTGGGGGGCGGCGATTTTTAAATGGGGAAGGTAATACCATTTTCGATTTTCGATTTTCGATTTTCGATTGGGAATTACTGAGGAACTATGGGTTTGGAGCTGGTAAAGCAGTTTCATTCTTTTTGGGAACTGGTATAATGTTTGGCGGCTTTAAACTTTGGCTAATGATTGTCGGGAGTGCGACCGTTGCATAATACAAATCCTTTAACAAGCCATACATAGGGCAAGGGGCGCAGCCGTACTCCCTCGGCACAGGAGTTCTTGACAAGCCCGCCCTGAGATTGAAAATCCTCTATTCTTCGATCGACTTTCCCCGGCTTGAAGGTTGAACATTGTGCTACGGCTATTAATCTGATTAAAGTAGCAAAAAAAATAAACCTGGTAAAAATCGCAGTTATAGGTTATAATTGTGAGTCGCCAGTAGATAGTTCGTTAACCGAAAGATAGCGGATACCAGCGAGCGAAGGAAAGAAGCGGGAAACAAAGAATTTTTGCAATCACCAATTAGCAACCACCAATTAGCAGATTACCGGAAAAATGACTAAAACAGCATGGGTATTTCCCGGACAAGGTTCCCAGGCGATCGGGATGGGTGCAGACTTATTAAACTTGCCAACAGCTAAAGCCAAATTTGAGCTCGCTAAAGAAATTTTAGGCTGGTCTGTCCCGGAAGTTTGCCAAAAAGAAGAAGCAAAACTATCTCGGACTCTCTACACTCAGCCTTGCTTGTTCGTAGTAGAAAGTATTTTGACCGACTTAGTGCGAGAAAAAAGCGATCGGCCAGCAGTGGTTGCGGGTCACAGTTTAGGAGAATACGTTGCCCTCTACGCAGCAGGCGTCTTTGACTTTGAAACCGGATTGCGCTTAGTCAAACGCCGCGCTGAACTCATGGACTCTGCCTCTGGCGGCCAAATGGTGGCTTTGCTCGGGTTCGACAGGCAGGAACTAGAACTGCAAATTCAATACAGCCGAGACGTGGTGCTGGCAAACGACAACAGCGAAGCACAAGTCGTGATTTCTGGAACCCCTGCTGCAGTAGAAGATTTGCTTGCCAAAATCAAAGTCAAACGCGCCGTTAAATTGAATGTTTCTGGTGCGTTTCACTCTCCCCTGATGGCATCAGTGGCGGCAGAGTTTCAACTAGCGTTAAAGTCTGCAAGGTTTTCCGATGCTAAAATGCTGGTGCTCTCGAACGCAGAACCGTCAGCCACTACCAGCGCAGCCACTTTAAAGCAGCGGTTGGCTCAGCAGATGACCAAAGGCGTGCGGTGGCGAGAAATTTCTCTGCAATTGCCACAACAAGGAATCGATCGCGTAGTGGAAATTGGCCCGGGCAAAGTTCTCACAGGTTTGATCAAACGGACTTGTCCGGATTTAGCGCTGGTAAATGTTAGCAGTTTTGCAGATTTACCCGCTTAATATATTTTTAGCCTGTTATTACACGGCAGGCTCTAAAATTTAGAGTTAATTGGCCCGAAGATTGCCCAAAAACGAATCGCACAACAGGCAAATCCGAATATTGCCTGTTGGGCAACTTGGGGATAGACGATCGAGACATTTAGAAAATATTTATTAAAAATGTAGATATCGATCGACCTGAGGGGGCGATCGACAAATCCTGATGTAAACTAGGCGTAAAAACCAAGCTTACCGAGTGTTTTATATGAAAAAAGTCCTTTACTGGTTGATGGGCGACAAGGCAGGCAGAACCATAGTAGGTGCCTGGAACTGGATGTGGGGACTGCCCGTAGAATCCGGCGGCCCGGTGGCGGTGGCGGTAGCCGAAGAGTCGCTGCGATCGATGCAAGAATCAGTGCAAAAGCTAGCAGCAGCAGTCTCCACCCAAGTTGCAGCCTACCAGGGCGCCAAAACGACATATGAAAAAAAAGTTAGGGAAATGCAAACCCTAGATCGCCAAGTCATCACAGCCAAGCGCAACGGCAACGAAGAAGCAGCCCGCTTGGCAATGTCCAAACTAATTCAGACAGAAGAAATTCTGCCACAGTATGAATCCAAAGTAAAACAAGCCGAACAGCTCGTCAACGCTTCCCAAGACAAGCTAAATCGAGAACGGATGAAGCTGGAAGCCTACAAAACCGATATGCAAAATATGAAAGATCTGGCCGAGATTAACGAAGCCCTCCGAGCCATATCCAAAGTCAACAACGACCTCAGTATCGATTCAGCTCGATCGCAGTTTGAGCAAGCCAAAAATGCCGTCCACGGCCACCACCTCAAACAGCAAGCTTTAGCAGAAATATCGGAGAATCCCCAAGAAAAACTTCAGGCAGAATTAGAAAATATGACCTTAGACGATGAAGTTAATCGCAGGCTGGAAATGTTAGACGGCTCCAACAACAAAGAACTTCCCAACTAAGGAGAATTTTATGGCTAAGAGCGGGCCTCCCCCCATAGTTTTTATTCTGTTATTTCTGTTGCTCGCCGGTGGCGGTTGGTTCTTTTTTCTCAACAAACCAGCGCCCCCGGATGATAATAATACACCCACTCCCACACCCGCAGGCGGTGCTTCGCCCCTGCCGACCGCGCCAGCAGGTGGCGGTGCTTCGCCTGTTGCCGCTAGTACCTTTGCGCCTCCAGCTTTCGTACCTGTGGGCACGGCGGTGAGAATTGACGGTTCCACCAGCATGGTGACAATCAATCAGAACCTCAAGAACGGCTTTCAAGGCAAGTTTTCCGGCACGACAGTCGATACCAAAGCGAACGGTTCTGACAAAGGAATTCAGAATTTGGCGGCGGGAACAGCAGATATTGCAGCGATATCGCGACCTTTGACGGCTCAAGAACAAGGTCAGGGTTTGGCTGCTGTGCCCGTTGCCTTAGATACGATCGCCCTCGTAGTCGGCATTAACAACCCGTTTAAAGGAGGTTTAACTTCCGCTCAAGTTCAAGATATCTTCCAGGGAAATGCTCAAGACTGGTCGAAAGTCGGCGGCCCGGCGGGTCCGATTAAAGTGATAAATCGACCCGAAGTTAGCGGCACTCACCAAACGTTTAAAGAACAAGTGCTCTCTGGCGCTAATTTTGGCACGGGGCCGAATATCACTAAGCTCGATCGAGATGCGACAACGCCCCTGCTGCAAGCTTTAGGCAACAACGGTATTGGCTATGCGACTTTCGCTCAAGTAGTCAATCAGAAAACGGTGCGCGTTGTTGCCGTCAACGGTGCGACGCCGGATGCTGGTAACTATCCTTACCAGCGGCAGTTGTACTACGCCTACAAAAACCCTCCTAGCCAAACAGTTAAGGATTTCTTGGGTTACGCAACTTCTTCAGAAGGACAAAAAGCAATGCTTGCCGAAAATTGAGCCTTTGCAAAGAATTCGCCAGACTGAAGTATAGCGCTACACAAGCTTGCGTCCGCGCAGGCGGACTTCTTCTTTAACCCACCTAGGTGGGTTTTGTTTGTGTAGGCGCGGTTTCCAACTGCAGGCAACTTTTTCCTTAAGTTGACACCAATGGTGCGCCACAAGCACCCTACAAAGCTCAAAATACTATTCATTTGTCATTGCTGAACTGATAGGCTAATATTCGATGTAATTTAAAATCTCAGGTTTTCTGTGAGCAAAAGTCGCGAACCAGTCGAAAGTTTACTTCTCTACTATTTATTCAAGTGGTCAATTGTCAGCCCGATGCTGCACCTTTACTTTCGCGGCCGCATCTACGGTGCTGAAAATGTTCCGACAGAAGGGCCGCTGGTGGTAGTCAGCAATCACGCCAGCGATTTTGACCCGCCGATTTTGTCTAATTGCATGAGGCGGCCCGTCGCATTTATGGCGAAGGAAGAGTTATTTAAAGTTCCTATTTTGAAGCAGGCAATTACGCTGTACGGCGCTTATCCTGTCAAACGGGAAAGTGCCGATCGCAGTGCAATTCGCTCGGCTATCAACTCTTTGGAAAATGGATGGGCGACGGGTGTATTTTTGCAGGGAACTCGCACGCCAGACGGCAGAATTACTGAACCGAAATTAGGTGCTGCGCTGATAGCTGCTAAGGCTAAAGCACCGCTGTTACCTGTTAGTTTGTGGGGAACTCACGCCATTTCGTCCAAAGGTTCGGCAGTGCCGCGTCCCGTGCCGCTGACGGTGCGAATTGGCAAGCTAATTGAAGCGCCCGGTTCATCGGACCGCGAGGAGTTGGAAGCGCTTACTCAAAGATGTGCAACCGAGATTAATGCCATGCACGATTTGGGTCGCTGATTTTATAACTTTTGTTGCTGTTTTTCATGTTATATCTACAGATAGATGAATGCTGAAGATAAAGATCGAAAAATATTAATATAAGTGATTGAAAACAAGCGCAATAATTAGGCTTGAATTTGAGTGGAATTTGACAGGAGATAAGAAGAAAGATATGGTAACAAGCAATCAAACCCGCGCGTTCGGATTGTTTTCTAACCGCAAAGATGCCGAGCACGCTCTGACAGAATTGAAATCTTCCGGGTTTCCAATGGATAAAGTTTCGGTTGTTGCTAGGGATGCAGGCAAGGCTGTAGGCGAGACTGAAACGATCGCTCAAGTGGGCGATAAAAATCTAGATACAGGAGCGGGAGTGGTAGGAGAAACTCTGACAAATGCTTCTTTAGCCACCCTGCTAGTCGGTCTGGGAAGTTTAGCTATTCCCGGAATCGGGCCGATTATTGCAGCGGGGACTTTCGGCGCCTCACTGGTGGCTGGCGTAGCAAGCACTGGCGTCGCGGCTGCGGCTTTCGGTGGAGTGGTGAAGGCCTTGACTGACTTGGGAATTCCCGAAGAAACAGCTAGAACTTACACGGATCGCCTGCAGGCGGGCGATTATTTGGTGGTAGTAGATGGCACTGAGGATGATATTAGTCGGGCTCAAGGGATTTTCAGCAGTCGGGGCATTCAAAATTGGGGCGTTTTTTAAACAGCAATTGTGCACCAGCTCTATCTGTAGGGCCGGCGACACCCCACCATTGCTGATACTAACCAGCTCAAATTTAGTACCCGACTTTTTTTGTGTGAAAATTAGCGCCTCGATCCCCCCTACCTAAAAAAAGGGGGAACCGGAAACGGTCTTTCGTCCCCCGTCCGGGGGAGGCGAGGGGGATTGAGATTCGGCTACAACCCCGATCTAGAGGTGGTTTTAGTCTTAAGTTGACACCAATTAATTGCCCGCCTGCTCCCTACAGGTAAATTATTGATTTTTATCGCTGATCTTTTGATGCTGAGGCGGTGACAAAAGCAACAGCTAAGGGGGAAATTTTTTCTGTAACTGCTGCGATAACTTGGCGGTCGAAGTCAGTCCAAACTCTGGGGCGATCGAAAATACAAGCCTGCAAAACCCCCCACAATAAGTCGTCAGAACAAAGGTGAGCGTGAATCAAAGCTCGATGTCCGAACACTTTTGCCTCAAAATCTTTGTTGACAACTTCAGGATTCGCTGTTGCAACATCCTCAACAAAAATCGACGGTTTAGTTCGCAAAGCTGCTGCAAACAAAGGGTTTTCTTCCCCTAAAGATTCCGGTTCTTTTTTCCATTCCGCGCCGCTAACATCTGGATAGTTTGAGTTGCGACGCCAGCAGTAAGGTACTCGGCCCCTTTGGGTTTCAGGATTGCGGAGGTAGAGAAAGACGCGATCGCAATTTAACACCTCGCCTAAAGCCGGCACCAAAGCCGAAAAAACAGCATCCGCAGTCTTGCTGCCACTCAAAATTTGCTCCAGAACTTGCGGCAGAATTTGGTCGGTCATTAACTTTAGCTCTTGAAGTTCATCAGAAATATGGGCGGAGCGTAGTGGAGGGTTGAAACCTCGTCCTTTTAGGACGGCTTTACATTGAGTTAAAACCTTTGCGGGTGGAGGGGTATGGTTGCCCCAAGGCGTGAGGTATGGTTGCCTCAATCTCCTTTCGGAGTAAAGTTAGCACGCGCCAATGTTTAGTGAGCTTGCGGGGGCCCAAAGCACTGCCGAGCGTGACATACCAGACTGTTTAACCTTCAGCGACAGAGCAAGGAACTAGCTACGCATTCCAGGGTGTCGTGACTCAAAAAACGTAGTCAATTAAGACGATGGCCCGTCAGAACGGCTTGTCAGATTTCTCTTTCAAGCCTCATGCCTTCAGGCTGAGGTTCCTGACCTACTAATTTTAAACTACTCCTTCTATTCTATTCTCTTCTCTTCTCTTTTCTTCTATTACGCATTTGTCATCTGCATCTTCGCGGTTCGTTAAATCGCTAGAGGAGACAACTTTTAAAACCTGAGGGAAGGGAACAAAATTAAAACTTGCTTAATCCTTCCCTTTGTTTATTGAATTCTGGCTTGGGTGAAGTTAGCACCTGTATAACCGGTTGTCAGCCAAAGAATAGCCCTAGCACCGTCGCGAAGAGCTTTTTCCATCGGTTCGGGGGTTCGCCCAGACGGAACTGCCACAGGCTTAAAACTAATGCCTCGACTGCCGAGCACGATTTCGCCGATAATCTGAGCTCGCCGCATATGATCGTCAGAAGTGATCAGATACACGCTCTCAATCCCTTGAGCTTTCAATTCATCTACCAGCGTAGTAAAATTTGTTACCGTATCCACCGCTCTGTAGTCTAAGTGGACGCGATCGGACTCAATTCCCGCTTCTGAAAATACCCATTGCGCGAACTCCGGATTGCTCCCTGACGACACCCAAATCGGCAATTCAGGATGAGTCAGAGCAAATTTGGCGGCAAACACCTCTCGCTCAATAGCCCCACCTAGAACTAACAAAGCTTGGGGTCTCTGAAATTCGCTCTTAAGCTGCTGATAGCCAAACCAACAGGCCATCAAAAGCCCTACTAGGAACCAAAAACTGCGTGAAGTCTTCAAACGCTTGTAACGCCGCGTGTTTAAATTGATTCTCAACCACATCTAAACCTATAAAAATTTTATGTAACTGACAAAGGAACCATAACAAAAAATACCGCACGTAAAGCCCACTAACAGGAATTAAAAATTAAAATTTAAAAAAGGGTCGGGGGATCAGAGATTTTAGATTTTAGATTTTAGATTTTAGATTGACTCTACGCTTGTGGTGGGGCTTAAACGGGTGATTTGAGATTTTCGATTTCAGATTTTATAGCAACCGCCAAGGCAGTTGCTCTACTTGTCTGGGAGCCAATTCCTTAGCCGATATGCAAAACAGAGGGGCAAAACTTAGGCTTTCCCCTCCTGCTTTTACTTTTTGTGGATTTTTGACGGGACTGGCCGGGTTCGAACCGGCGACCTAGCGCTTCAGATTTGTGTGAGTTTCCCCACTCTCTGGACTATACCTTCACCATAGGCTTGCAGCCTTTAGGTGGTGGCCGTCTAGTCTCTAAACCTTCCTGATTTTCATAAAGGCAATCGTTTAATCGCCATTAACTCAGGCTTGGCTTGGTATTGCCTTAGAGTCATAGGAACCCACGAACTCTTTAGGTTTCACCGAGTTTGACCACATTCACTCCCGGAGTTTCCTCGCAGGGTGCCCGATTCTTCAGGAGGCGCTTGCTCTATCCATCTGAGCCACAGCCCCAGTTGCTAAACCGTTTTGATTATAGCAGTTAATGTCGATTTTAAATTTTTTATTTGGGATGATTACCGATCGCAACCTGCAAGTTTCTGGGCGATGCGGGCAAAGTTTTCTGCTGCGGTGAGTTTACCCGCCCCGTAACAGGCGCGCTGTCTCCATGCGGTGACGGGGAGATGTCCGGAGGGAGCATTGTCGCTGAAGGAGAGCTCGCTGTAATATTTCCAATTTTCCTTGACTCGCCAGCCGACTCGATCGCAAAATTCAGTATAGTTAGCCCCGGTACTTTCCCAAATCTGCTGCTGCACGCTCAACCCGAACCGCCCGCTGCTGTATTGTTGCCAAAGTTGGTCGATCGTGCGAAGGTCTGTAGGAGGAAAACTGTCAATATCGGCGGAACTCAGCCAGCCTTCGTCTTCCCTGACAGCGATTTGCAGCAAGATTTCCCAAGTGTGTTCGTCAGCTTTGCGCCATTTTCCGGTTTCTAATAGCTTTGTCAGTTGTCGGTAGTCCATCCCCACTTCAGAGATAGCCGGAGTTTTGTCAGGTATAGCGCCTATTTTGTCTTCCAGCCTCAGTAGAGTGCTGACAATGAATTCGGGGTTTAGTTGTTCGAGGCGGTACAACACCCATTCTAACTGAGATTGAAGGTACGTGCGGGCGATCGCACCTTGCTGCAATTCCCCCTGCAACTCATCTAATTTTGCTGACCAATTTTGTTGATTGCGGGTCAATTCCCACATTTGTTTTGCCCACTGCAATCTAACTTGTTCTTTTTTTAAATAAGTTTTGGAAGGCTTAGCACGCTGCGGGTAGGGACTCAAATCCCAGCCGCAAATCGAGCAAAACTCTGCTTTTTCTTCTCTGTATTCAGCACTGCACACTGGACAGTTAGACATATTGCCGTAAATTCGGTTGCGAAGTAATTATATGACATCCGTTATATTAACCATAATTTGAGTTGGTGCGCACGGCTCACCCTACAATTACAGTTTATCAAAAGAATGGGTTTAAAACCCCGTCCTTCTAGGACGGCTTTCTTCCAGAATAGGGGATACGCGACATACTCGTGCTTGTAAAGTATTGTGAATAATTCGGCAGTATTAAGCCAAGTTTATTAGCATAAGAGTATCGTGATTAGGTCGAATTCATGCTTGTTTTCGAGTTTAAAGCATACGGCAAAAAACAGCAATTTGACGCTGTAGACGAAGCAATTAGAACGGTGCAGTTCATCCGAAACAAAGCATTGCGCTTTTGGATGGAAAACGAAAAAGTCGATAAATACGCCTTGAACAAGTATAGCGCTGTTTTAGCTAAGGAATTTCCGTTTTGCGATGACTTGAACAGCATGGCTCGGCAATCTAGCTCAGAAAGAGCATGGTCGGCGATCTCCCGATTCTACGACAACTGTAAAAAGAAAGTCCCAGGAAAAAAGGGATTTCCACGGTTCCAGAAAGACAACCGCTCGGTCGAATACAAGAGTACGGGATGGCGTCTAGCTAACGATCGGAAATCTGTCACTTTTACCGATAAGAACGGAATCGGAAAACTCAAATTAAAAGGAACTCGCGACTTACATTTCTATCAGCGCAGTCAGATCGAGCGAGTGCGCTTGGTGAGACGGGCAGACGGATATTACGTCCAGTTTTGCGTTCAAGTTGACCGCTCTGAAAAGATTGAAGTCACAGGCAACGCCATCGGGTTAGACGTAGGACTAAAAGAGTTCTATACAGACTCTAATGGTGTTGCAGTCGAGAATCCGCGATTCCTCCGCAAGGGAGAACGCAAGTTAAAAAAAGTTCAAAGACGAGTTTCAAAACGAGTCAAGGGTTCGCAAAACAGAAGAAAAGCTAGAGTGATTCTAGGAAAGCGCCACCTCAAAATAAGTAGACAGCGCAAAGATTTTGCTGTGAAATTGGCTCTCCGGCGTCATCCAGTCAAACGACTGTGTAGCCGTGCGTTGACTTGAGGATTAAAAATATGGTGAAGAATCATTGTTTAGCTAAATCAATTAACGACGTATCTTGGTATATGTTTCGAGTGTGGCTGGAATATTTCGGCAAAGTATTCGGAAGGATTACGATTGCCGTGCCAGCCCGCGGGACGAGCCAAGAATGCTCTAGTTGCGGAACCATTGTTAAGAAAAGTCTATCGACGCGAACTCACTCTTGTCAGTGTGGATGTCTGTTAGATCGCGATCGTAACGCCGCTAAAAATATCCTAAGTCGGGGATTGAGTACGGTGGGGCACACCGGAACAGGGATCTACGATCCGAACGCTTGTGGAGAATTGACCGCTACCGATGTTGAAGTAATTCTGCATCGGCAAGTCGATTCTGTGAATCAAGAATCCTCGTGCCTTTAGGCCCAGGAGTGTCAAATTAACCATAATTTGAGTTGGTGCGCACGGCTCACCCTACAATTACAGTTCATACGCTCTAACAAGGCAAGCGAATAGTAAACAAACTGCCTTCGCCCAGCTCTGATTTTACCTCGATCGTGCCGCGGTGAGCTTCGACTATTTGGCGGCAGAGGTGTAGTCCCAAACCTGTACCGGATTTCTTGTGAGTTCCCGGGCCAAACCTTTCAAATAATTTTGCTTTTTCGGTGGGAGGAATACCGGCGCCGGTGTCTTGGATTTCTATGATTACCCATGCCAGCGGTTGGTTTTTGAAGCTAGTATAAGCAGGTGAATTAGCAGCTTTTAAGCGGACATCTATTGAGCCGCTGTCGGTGAATTTAATCGCATTTCCGATTAAATTTGTCAGCAAGCGGTGCAGCTCCAGACGATCGCCCGGATACTTCGCAATCGGAGCACTTTCTGCACTTTCTGTCAAGTCCAAATTTAGGGATAAACTTTTAGCATCGGCTAGGGGAGATAGTTCTTCAGCTACTTCTGTAATAAGCTGGCGCAAGTCCACGGGAGCGAAACTTAGGGATTTGCGACCTGCTTCGTAGCGGTAGACTTCCAGCAACATATTTACCATCGCGATCAGGTTTTTGTTGCTGCGAACCATTGTCCCGAAAGCGTCGCGCATCTGAGGCGAAATTTCTCCCAAAGCTCCCTGCTGCATTAAAGTTAGCATTCGATCGG
This sequence comes from Microcoleus sp. C2D2, assembly GCF_036702495.1. Lineage (NCBI taxonomy): Bacteria > Bacillati > Cyanobacteriota > Cyanophyceae > Oscillatoriales > Microcoleaceae > Microcoleus > Microcoleus sp. C2D2. The sequence continues at coordinate 44,854 of NZ_JAUBTO010000031.1, forward strand.
CTGCTACCAGCGGCGTCCGCAAGTCGTGAGCGAGCCGGGAGACAAAATCTTCGCGCTGGAGGGCGATCGAATTGCGCTCGTCTACGCTGTGTTTTAGCCGCAGGAGCGATCGTACCCTCGCCAGCAGTTCGTCCATTTCGACTGGTTTGCGGATGAAATCGTCTGCTCCCATGTCCAATCCCTGGACTACGCTGGCACTGTCGTGAGCCGTGATCAGCAAAATCGGGATAAAGGGCAATTCCTTATTTTGTCGAATTCGCTTGGTGACTTCGTAACCGTCCATTCCCGGCATCATCACGTCTAGCAGCACCAAATCCGGGGCTGACTTGTCAATTTCGCTCAAGGCAGAAAAGCCGTTCTCTGCCGTGCTAATTTCGTAACCTTCTTCTTCCAGGATTGTCTGCACCAACAAAACATTATCTGGTGCGTCATCTACTACCAGAATCCGATCGGCTTTTGTGGCATTGGGAACAGATAAATAACTCATTTAATTGTTAGCCTGGAAATAAATACTAACTTTAATATGGCATCCGATTTATGTTTTCACATTTTTCCACTTGTTTACTCTGTCATAAGGAATATATCAAAAGTTTATCCAATCTTTTTACTTTAGAACACTCGGATGTGATATAATATTCTACTTTCTGGTCATAGTATGAACGCCGTCCCAATCCTCGGGCGGGGGTATTTCCAAATAGCTGAGGGAGCGCTCAATGTGAACTTCCACAGCTCGATCGCTCGGTCGCATCGCTAAAGCCGCTTCAAAACAACTAATAGCTTTGTGAAAATTTCTAGCAATATAAGCATCCCGACCGTTGCTGTAAAGTTCCAAAAACCGAACGGTTTCCCCGTCAATGGGTTCAGAACTATTTTGCAGCAACTCGTAAATGCCCACAGGCTGATTTTTGCCCTTAACCCGCACCTTGTCCAACTCTCGCACCCAAATCCCTTCGCGGCACAAACTGTAAGTAAATTCGCTTAAAATTATATCGCAGCCGTACTCCTTTGTAAGCTGTTCCAAGCGCGAACTCAAATTCACCGCATCCCCGATTACCGTGTAATCCATCCGCTTTTGGGAACCAATATTTCCCGAAACCACGTCTCCGGAACTAATCCCAATTCCAAAGCGAAACGGATCTGCGCCGGGGCGAGAATCATTAAACTCTTTCAAACGCCGGCGCATATCTAAAGCCGACTGCACCGCCATCCAACCGTGACTTTCCGGGGGATTCAGCGGCAGGGGCGCGCCGAACACCGCCATTAAAGCATCGCCGATAAACTTGTCTAAAGTGCCTTCGTGGTGGAAAACGGCCTCCACCATCGTCTCAAAATAGTCGTTCAGCAGGGATACGACATCGGAGGCTCCCAGATTTTCGGTCAGCGAGGTGTAGCCGCGAATGTCGGAAAATAAAATAGTCACTTCTTTGCGTTCGCCCACCATCAGGGCGCCTTCGCCCAAGGCCATCACTTTATCTACGACTCCAGGAGTCAGGTAGCGGTACATCGTATTTTTCATCCGCTTTTCGTGGCTGATGTCTTCGAGTACCACTAAACCGCCGCGCACGCCGCCTTCTGGATTGATCAGCGGGTTGACAGTCAAATTCAAACTGCGTTCAATTAGTTTAATTCGAGAGGCGGGGATGGGCAGCGGACAATAAGGGTGATACAGGGCTGCTTTGGAGAGCGAAAATAGAGATTGGGCATTAGCTAATTCTGCCAGCGCTACTTCCTCAGTCCACGCGCTGTTTTCGCCCCAAGCGTAATATAAATTCGGGTCAGTGCGATCGGGCACGGCCAAAATATAAGTTTCTTCTTCTGTTGCTTCTGCTGTTTCTTCTTCTGTTTTTGCTGCTGTTTCTGCAGAACAACTGGTTTTTTCCACCAACAGTCCCAAAGTTAAACTTTGTTCGGGAACGTAATGTCTGGCGGCATTGTTGAGACTGTCTTCGAGTCGAAATTGCAAATTTTCGATCGGCACAACTTCCCAAACATAGCGGTCAATCAGTTTTTCTTCCCAAATTTGGGGATTGTGTTTGCTTTTAGCTTGATTTACCGGACAGCCTAACAATTCCAGCGCCGCTTCGTTAATTGTTACAACTCGTCCCTGTAAATCGGTGGAAATTACTGCATCTGAAAGACTTTGCAGCATATCTTTTTGATACTGCTTTTCCACCATCACGTTCTGAAACAGTTGAGAATTTTGCAGCGCCATCCCTGCTTGAGAATTAAACGCTCGCAAAAACTCTTCGTCGGAAGTGGTGAAAGTACCTTGGTTCTTATTAATTAGCTGAGTCACCCCGATCAGCTCACCTTTAGCGTTATGCACCGGCAGACACAAGACAGTTCGAGTGCGGTATCCCGTTTGCTGGTCTGTAGAGGGGTCAAAGCGGGGATCGTCGTAAGCATCTGTAATATTTAGAGGTTGACCGGTCGAAGCCACGTAGCCAGCAATTCCCTTATTAGCAGGAATGCGGATTTCGACGATCGTTTTGCCGTCGGCCTTGGCGACTTTTGTCCACAGTTCGTTGGTTTCCCGATTTAACAAAAATAGCGTGCTGCGATCGGCCTGCATCAAGTCGCGAGCTTGATCCATGACAGCGCGCAAAGTTGTTTCCAAGTCAAGACTTTGACCCAAAGTCGTGGTGGCTCTCAGGAGTGCGGCAACCCCTCGCTGGTTGCGAGCGACGACGTAGAAAGACTGACAGCTTTCGAGAATGATCCCGATCGAATCTGCAAAAGCCTGGAACTGCTGTTCGTCTTCCTGGGTAAAGGGGGCATCGCCAGCTTTATTTAACAGTCTGACCACCGCTACGGGTTCTTGTTGGCTCTTGCTGCTAAAAATCGGCATACAGAGCATGCTCTCGATCTGGTAGCCCGTTGGTTGGTCTATTTCGGCATTAAAATGCTCGTGCGATCGAGCCGAAGCGACATTTATCGATTTTCCGCTTGTTGCTACGTAGCCTAAAATGCCTACATCCATCGGCAAACGTACTTCTACATCTTCGCCCGTCTGTGCATCGACTGTTTTGTGCCACAGTTGATTTTTGTTCGAGTCAACCAAAAAAATTGTTGTCCGGTCTGCTTGCAGAATTTGACCTATTTTGACAGTGAAGGCATCTAACAGTTGCTCTAAGAGAGTTTCGAGTGCTTCATTGTTAATCAGGTCCATCGCCCGGATAAACTGCTGAAATTCAGCCGTGATAAAGTCGAGCAGGCACACTAATTCAGGAACTGGCAGGCTCTTAACACGGGAGGTCAATGCCCCCATAAAATTGACTTGAGTCAGTGTAGCCAGAACGCTACCAGTATTGGAGAATGTCATGATTAACTGCTTTCTCAGAGGGGTAGACTGACCCGCAGGTCGATCGGCGCTTGATTCTGCGGCCGTACAAACGATTTAAGTTGTTTGGAAACGCGCCGACACTCGCTTGTCGCTTTCATGAATCGTGAGTTCAAAAGTGGCGCACGCAACTTCTGTTTGCTTGTTACATATGCTCGATCGAGACATCGTTTTTTTTACAACCTGCTTCGTAAAACTTACTCAAACTTAGCTAAAGCTAATTGACGTTCACTGGCAACGCTGTTGGATCCAAGGTAGTCGAGGGAGTCGGCTATCCCCCTGGCTGCCGATGGTTCCCTATTCAAAATATTGATACTGGCATTTAAATCCCGATCGATAGACACACCACCCGACTGACAATTATATGTTCTAATACTTAGTTGCCGATCTTGTTTTTGACCGCTGTTCGAGCAAGTCAAAGAACTAGGAAACCATTGAGCGAGTAGCGCTCTTTTCGCCATATACATAAGGCAATTATACGTCAGTTGACGCTTTAATTCGTAAAAACCAAGGTCTAATAGCGCTCCCGCCAGCTTATGGTTAGCCATCATTTTTTTCACGTTCAAGTCTTCTATTTTAATCAGCTTAAAACTTTTGGCTAAATAAGTTGTTAACTTGTGCAAAAAGTCCTTACGAACGCAAGATATTCCGGCGTGAAGGCGGCTGATGCGGGCGTAGGTTTTGCGATGATTGTTGGAACCCCTCGCTTGTCTTGATGCTTGGCGTTGCAATGTCGCCAGCTTGGTTTTCGCTTGTTTTAGCTGCTTGGGCGCCTCAAAAACTTGATTGTTTGACCCTTCGGCTTCGCTCAAGGTGGCGAAGGATTTTATTCTCCGATCGACACCTAGGATTTTTTTAGGCTGTTGGACTGGTAAACGTTGCCCATCAACACAGAACGAAACAAACCAACGACTACCTTCTTTTGAAATGGTAAAAGTCTGGGAAACCAAGCCACAATCGAAGGGTTCGTAAAGTCTAAACGTCCTAAGTGTAGGAATCTTAATTGTATAGCCCGCATCAAGTACAACCTTTCCCTTTGACGAATCTACCGTAAACGATTGAGCTTCGCTGCGACTAGCAAAAGTGGGATGACCTGATTTCCCCAAACGATACCTACTAAACGCATCTTTTAAGTCAATCAAGGCATTTTGATACACCCTGCTCGACAATTGATTCATCCCAGCAAATCCGGGTTGTTTCTTGACGCGATCGGTCAAAAGTTTCTTGATTTCATTAATCACTTTTGAGTCCGAAAACTTACCCTCGCCGTACATCTGAGTCCGAAGGCTCAGACCCATGTTAAACACCACCCGTCTAAATCCCGCGTGTTTTACCATTAAGGTCGCTTCGTTTTTATTGAATTTGAGCGCTCGCTTGAGGGCAAACATAGTAGGATACTCCAATTAATTCAGGTGCAAGGGTGAGACTTTTCACATAAACTTGTTACAACGGATAGGTTTAGATAAGTTTAGCAAAGTATTTGGCAATGCGAGTCTGGCTCGAGACTGATGATACTTGGTCGATTCAAGCTGAACTTGAGTTCGCAAAACTGAAGGCCTGAAAATTAGGTGACAGGCTTTAGTTCGATCGAGAGTGCAATGTGCATTTGACGTTCTGCGGTCTGCCCGCACGCGCGGTGTGACTGTTTTAGGGCACTCGGCGACCGTATCCGGTCAGGTAAAGGGCGCTATGAAAGCAGCGCGATCGGCATTCCGGAGGGAGCTACTCATAGTTTAATGGTAAACGCAACAGCAGGATAGCGACGGCAATTTATGCAGCAAAAAAGTTCGATCGGTCTTTGAGGACATCCCGACAACGCTACCAACTGACGATCGAACAGCGAAGCTAAGGTGGCGGTGATGTTTAAAGGTGCTACCGATCCGGACATTTAGGCCGCTGTGGGCACAGACTGGGCAAATACCACTGATTGATAGTAGCGCTGCAGCTGTGCAGCGGCGGCGGCCCAACCCCAGCGTTCGGCTTCTCGGCGAGCGTTTTGGCGCAGGGTTTCCCGTTCTTGGGGATTGGCAAACAGACGCTGGGCGGCCCTGAGACATCCTCCTTCGTCGGCGGGGTCGAATAAATATCCGTTAACGCCGTCGGTAACGATATCGGGAATTCCGCCGCTGCGGGCCGCCACTACGGGCGTCCCTGCAGCCATTGCTTCGAGGAGCACTAAGCCCAGGGTTTCGGTGCGGGAGGGAAAAATGAAGGCGTCGGCCGATGCGTAAGCTGTTGCGAGTTCTTGCCCCTTGAGGTAGCCGACAAAATTAGTGGGGGTGCCGGCAAAATATTGTTCGAGGGTTTGCCGGTGCGGGCCGTCTCCCACTAGGGCGAGGCGGGCGTCGGGAATTGCTGCGAGGACTGGTTTGATGCGTTCGATTTCTTTTTCTGCACCGAGGCGGCCGACGTACAGCAGCAGGGGACTGTCAGGGTTATTTTCAGAAAGGCGCGATCGCATTTCTCGACTTGCCAATTCCGGGACAAACATTTCAGTATCTACGCCCCGCTGCCACAAATCTACCCGATCGATCCCGTGGCTTCTGAGTTCCTCCACCATTGCTGTAGAAGTACACAAATTCAGTTCTGCTTGGTTGTGGGCCCCTTTGAGCAATTCCCACAATAAAGGTTCGAGGACTCCAAAACCGTAATGGTGCAAATATTTCGGCAAATGCGTGTGGTAAGAAGCCAAAATCGGAATGTTCAACTTTTTGCCGTAATATATACCGCCCAATCCCAAAATAGCGGGATTAACAACGTGAATAATATCCGGTTTAAACTGCTGTAATTGGCGACCGACAGCCGGAGAAGGAAGCGCCATTTTCAGTTCCGGGTACATCGGCAAAGGCAAACCCTCCACACCGTAAACTCGGGCGCCTTTGTATTCTTTAATCCCATAATCTGGAGAAAATATCAGAACTTGTTCGCCCGCGCGCTGCAAGTGATCTACAGTGTGAATCAGTCTGGTAACAATGCCGTCTATTTTCGGCAGAAAAGTTTCAGTGAAAAGAGCAATTTTCATAGTAAGTTACTTAGAGAGCCGATAATCCTAGCCTCTGGAAGATGTCGGGATCGATGACAGGATACACTGTCTCACAAGGAGTCAGTAATTGCGTGCGATCGCCTCCGTTATATTGACGCTGTTGCTGTACGAATTGGGAAATATCCTCAATTTTAACAATCCATTCTCGCGCGTAACTAGCTAAAACACTGCCGCGCAAACCGAGTTGAATTGCCCGCCGATCCATTTTCGATCCATTTGGGTGATGGTCCGGGTCCCATTGCAGCCGTACAGCCGAATTTTTAACAGCTTGTCGCCATTCTTTTTCGCTTCCATACACTGCTGGAACGAAATTAGAATGAACAGCAGATGCTAAAATTTCGTCCCACGCCGAGCGCTTTAGCCAAATAGCAAGAATTACTTCTTGACCCGATGAAGTACCCCATGCCGATCGATACATCATCCATAGAAAGTTTGGCTTAATCCAACTCATACGATTCAGGCTGAATTCCCCGCCGAAACAACCATTTTCCGCGGCAAAATGACCGATCGCCGGACGGTATGCTTGGTACACTACGACCGTATCTTCATCAAATTGTGCCAGAATGTGACGACCGGCTTTCGGCCATTTACTTGCCTGGTTTAAGTAGGGTTCTGTTAGCAGCTTCACCACAACTAATTACTCTCGTGATGTTTCTGGGGGCAACATACAAACTCCGTGAATTCCGATCGATACAATTATCCCACCTAAAAGCAATCCCCCACCTTCGGCAAAGCCATTAATACTGTGAATTGCCTGTGCTGTTCTGGCAATTGATATTTCTGTTCCAGAGGCAGATGGGGCTTCGCTAACAGGCGCGGTAAATTTGATAACTCGCCGTTAGTGCCACCCATTCCGATATTAAATAATAAGCACAAACAGCACGGGTTCAAAATCCGGGCATAACAACCAAAAGCCACAGAATAATCCTGCGAATTTCTAGGGCATTTATTCCCAAAAAGCCAGCATTAAAAACCTTATGGAATTTTTTAATTAACCGCAGAGGACACAGAGGACACAGAGCAAAAGATAAAAAAGATAGATCATCTTAATATACAGCAAACTCCATTCAGAACTTGCGAACCCTTCTCCTCTCTTCCCTTCTTTTCTCTTACTTCGCGCCCTTCGCGCCTTCGCGGTTCGTTAAAAAATCTCCGATCCCGCAGGTAGATACCAGAACTTACTTCCAAGAAACCTTCGGCAAAATCTGATTTTTATCGACGCGGTGCTGATATTTTGTGGCAAAATTCAGCAGAGAATCAAGCAGGGAATCTGAGAGGTAGTGCGGTTGCAAGCCGAGGTCTAGCAAGTTGGTGTTTTTGGCATTGAAATAATGTTCTTCTTTCTCGACTCTGGGATTTTCGAGGTGGTTGATTTCTACTTTTAATCCCATTGCCGTGCCTGCTTTGTGCACCAATGAGGCTAAGTCGCCGACGCTGAATTGTTCGGTGAATTGGTTGAAGACGCGGAATTGTCCGGCTTCGGCGGGGTTGGCTAGAGCTAATTCCACGCACCGCACGGTATCCCGAATGTCTAAGAAGCTCCGGGTTTGTCCACCCGTGCCGTAAACTGTCAGAGGATGACCGATCGCAGCTTGGATGCAAAATCTGTTCAAGGCTGTACCGAATACTCCGTCGTAGTCCAAACGGTTGATCAACAGTTCGTCCATGCCAGTTTCATCTGTGAGCACGCCGTAGACGACGCCCTGATTTAAGTCGGTGGCTCTTAAACCCCAGATTTTGCAAGCAAAATGGATGTTGTGGGAGTCGTGGACTTTTGACAGGTGGTAGAAACTGCCTGGTTGTTTGGGATAGGGTAGTGTATCCTTGCGGCCGTTGTGTTCGATCGTGATGTAGCCTTCTTCAATGTCAATATTCGGGGTGCCGTATTCGCCCATTGTCCCCAATTTCACTAGGTGACACTCGGGGAAGTCTTCGCGGATGGCGTACAGCAGATTGAGTGTCCCGACGACGTTATTGACTTGGGTGAGGACTGCGTGTTCGCGATCGATCATTGAGAAGGGGGCAGAACGCTGTTCGCCAAAATGGACGATCGCCTCTGGTGCAAATTTTCTCATGCTTTTGCTGAGAAAATCGTAGTTGGTAATGTCACCGACGAACAAGTCGATCGACTTGCCCGTTAAATCTTGCCATCGCTGGAGTCGTTGCTGAATCGGTGCGATGGGAGTGAGGGTGTCGCTGCACAGTTCCAGATCCCAGTGCCGCCGCACGAAGCTGTCGAGGATGCCAACTTCGTAACCCTTGTTAGAAAGGTAGAGTGCGGTTGCCCAACCGCAATAGCCATCGCCACCAATAACCAGGACTTTCATAAATCAACGGTGAATCTTGCTTGCCAATACTGGGTTAATGTACCAGGTAATGGTGCATTCTGAACCTTTAATCAAGCGTGTTCACCCAGGAGGGACTCAGTTTTTTTGCATTAAACCGGAATTTCGTCGGAGAAACTGGCGCGGCGGGTGAATTCAAAGGGGCCAGCGAGGGCTCCCCAGACGTGGGCGTCGGTTTCTGGGTCCCGTCCGCGATCGTGGCTAATAAATTTGTCTTGGTCAATCTCGAATTCGCTGTCTAGATAAGTTTTTTTGCCGTTTCTGACCACCATGCAGCCTTTTCCGGGTTCGACAAACCCTTTGAAGCTGTTGCCCGTCCACTGCGTAATAAAGGTGCAGCCCGGCAGCAGTGTCAGTTGTGCTTTTTTGATTTCTTGCAGCCGTAGCGGGTCGCGGGAAGCGCCGTAGAATTGTTCTTCGTTTTCGATGGCATAATTTTCGATGTCGATTCGATCGCCCGCCGGGACTAATTTTAACACTCGGACTCGGTACGGTACGTGCAATTCGATATCATAGGCTTGCTCTAGGTACAAGCTGAGCCCATCCAGAACCTCGAAGGGCAAAGGTCTCATGCAGACGCGGATGTGGGCGAAGAAGGGCGGGTTTTCAAAGGCTTGGGCTTGGTTGCTGAAGTCGGCGGCCATCCAGCGGCCGAGGGTAATGATATCGGTGGAATGAGTCATTTCGATTTTAGATTTGGGATTTGGGATTTGGGATTGAGGGGAGTAGAAGTTATTTTAGGGGAAAGGGCGGCTTTGTAGCGAGACTGGCGGCTAATTTGCGGGCGATCGGTACAGCCCGCTTTTGTCAAATCTCAAATCTCAAATCTCAAATCTCAAATCTATTGACTTATATCAAACCCAGTTTTTTTCGCACTTCTGCACTCGAACTCGTCCTGCCAGATTTTTGTTGCTGTCGCGAAGTTTCAATAATTTTCTGAAACTTTTGATTGTGGCTTAAAGAAACACTCTCAATATCTGCGATCGCCACCAATACCGCTACAGGTTTTCCTTCAAATCCCGCGATCGCAGGTTCGCGACCTAAGTTTCTCACATAATCTGCTAGCGAAGATTGAGTATCCGATCGCTGTTGAACCCGAGATTTTTTAATTAATGTCAGCGATTCTGAATGAGTCGCTAGCGGTAAAGCTTCTACATCGCAAATTGGTGCTAAAATTGCTACTGGTGTGCCTTTAATACTAACAAGTAACGGTTCTCTGCCGAGCTGGTGAATGTACGCACATAAAGAAGCATTTGCTTCAGATATTTCTACTGACTTCATAACTCTATTTCCTCCTTGCCAATCCGAACTCGATTGCGAATTTTAACTCCAACGGCTTGGATGTAGACAATATAAATATTGTCTCCTTCTACATTATAATATACCCGCAAATTATCTACCCTCAGTTCCCATGTAGCTAAACTGTTAGCCTCCATTGGCTTGCGATTTCTAGTTTCAACGAGTGGTTCGTACTGAAGTTGCTGGTCTACAGCATCTAATACGATTCGCTGTTGTCGAGCTGTTAATACCTTCAGGTGTTCAATAGCTGCATCCGAGTATTCAATTTGATAAGCCAACTGACACCTCGCTTTTCATTATAACAAAAATTATAATTCTCAAGGCGAATAAACCTCAGGTTTAGCGTTACTCTCAAGATATTGCTGATAAGCTGCCTCATATCCTCCAAACGAGTCGATCGAAATGCGAGCACTCGGAACGGGCATCAACGGACTAGGTTTAGGTGCGTACTGACAATAACAAACAGCAATCAGATCGTAGTTGCTTCCTGGTTCAGCAGTTGGGTATTGTTCAACCCTTACAACTTCCCAATCTCCGACTCGGTAGTGAGTATCGCTGTCGGGGAATTGCGGATCGTCGAACTCTTCAATCCGGTAAAACTCGTAGGGACGATTCCCTGGTTGAGGTAGGGGTTCGTCAGAGGAATCATAATACTCGCAGAGAATATCAGTTGTTGCCCCAGTGTGAGCCAACATTCTATTTTCCCAGCCTTCTGCTGACATCGATTGAGCCTTAAAAATGATATATTTCCGCATAATTAATCTTCATCCTCATTTTCTAGATAGTTAGGAAAGCGAGTTTGTCCTTTAAAGATACAATTGACTTTTAAAATATCTCCGCCTACTCTCTTAATTCGCAGCAACTTCCATCCATACTTTCGTTCCATTTCCAAACACTTTTCTGGATCGGTTGCTGCGTGCCAAGAGGTATCTTCTGGGTTGGATTCATTAGTATTGGTCATGCAATTGTCAATAAGTCAAATATCAAATTAATCAATTCTAGCCTAAAGTTATATTAGTCGAAGCATTTGCGCGGTCAATCCAGAGATTTAATCAGAGATTTTTGGCGCAAATACTTCGTCCAACTGATCCTTTTGCCAGAGATTAAATCCTCTGGTTCTGACATCTAAATTAGCAAATTAGATGAGTTTGACAGCCCGCAGACCAAACATCAGCACTGTCGCCAAGCCGACCATTCCGCCGAAAATCCCGAAATAAGTTATTGCTCCGCTAAGAGTCATTGCAATTTCTCCAAAACAATCAATAAAAAGACCTTTGACACTCTCCAGCCTTAAGGGGTGGGGATTCTTGGTTCACTGATACACCTTAAAACTCTCTATCCTTTCGGCACTACTTAAACCAAAAACCCGTTCAATAGAACTAAGTTTCGAGTCTAATTTAGAGGAGTCCCAGCGGGCTTATCTCCGCAAGCTTTAGAGGATTGCTCCCCTTGTTTCCGTATGCCCTACGGTACAACTTGAATATCAAGTATTTGAATTTGCTGGTTAACGGGTGCTCATTGGCTACCGTAGCTCTGTTTATCGTGGTTATCGCCATCCACTACGCATTACTACTTCCTATCCTGTCAAGTGGGGACACCCCAGATTTATATTGTCTTGTGATAGCGGTTTTTCAGCCTGTGCTATCTCTAGTATGCCATACTAGAGCGACACTATATCGACATTAATCCGTCGAAGTGACGGGGTTTTCAACCCAATTTTCTGATAATCTAAAATCTAATATCTAAAATAGATAAATATGCAATCGATAATTAAAGTTGACTTGGGGCCACAATCTTACAATGTTTGCGTGCGATCGGGCGGTTTAGACGAACTCGGCAGTCAGATGGGCGATCTAAGTTTGGGCAAAAAAGTGCTGCTGGTGTCGAATCAGTCGATTTTTCGGCAGTACGGCGAAAGAGCAACAGCAGCCCTCGAATCGGCCGGTCTAGAAGTCAGTAGCTGCATTTTACCACCGGGAGAACAGTACAAAACTTTAAATTCGGTGCAAAAAATTTACGGTGCGGCTTTGGCAAACCGCTTAGAACGTTCCTCGACAATGGTGGCTTTGGGCGGCGGGGTGGTTGGCGATATGACGGGTTTTGCTGCGGCGACTTGGCTGCGGGGAATTAATGTCGTGCAGGTTCCGACTTCGCTGCTGGCGATGGTTGATGCTGCTATTGGCGGCAAAACGGGGGTAAATCATCCTTTGGGGAAGAATTTAATCGGGGCTTTTCACCAGCCGCGCTTGGTTTTGATTGACCCGGATGTACTCAAAACTCTGCCGGCGAGGGAGTTTCGCTCGGCGATGGCGGAAGTTATCAAGTACGGGGTGATTTGGGATGCTGAACTTTTTGGGAAGTTGGAGAAGTGCAAGCGTTTGGATCAAATGCGCTATGTGAAGGCGGATTTGTTGGCAGAAATTTTGAGCAGGTCTTGCCAAGCTAAGGCTGAGGTGGTAAGCAAAGACGAGAAGGAATCGGGTTTGCGGGCGATTTTGAATTACGGACACACCATCGGTCATGCTGTGGAAAGTTTGACCCATTACAAGGCCATCAATCACGGGGAAGGAGTGGCCATCGGCATGGCTGCGTCAAGCCGGTTGGCTGTGGAGTTGGGAATGTGGGATCGAGAGTGCGACCGCCGCCAGTCGGCTTTGATTGAAAAAGCGGGTTTACCTGCCAAATTGCCTGCGGGTGTGGATGTTGAGGAAATTTTGCATACTTTGCAACTCGATAAGAAGGTGCAGGATGGCAAGGTGCGGTTTGTGCTGCCGGTGCGCTTGGGTGAGGCTGCTGTGAGCGATCGGGTGGATGGGGATTTGATTATACAAGTTTTGAAGGAAATGCTTTAAATTCTCGTTTTTGGGGGTGTTTAACCCCCGGTGAACGCTGCCGCGCGCCGATCGCCAATCATGTTTTTTCTTTCAATGTTCGATCGGCGGTTGAGTTTAGGAGTCGCTCGAGGGCGAATTCATTTCCTCCAAAATTCGATCGATTCTGTTAGCGGCTTGAGTTCTGCCTTGCTTGATAAATAACTCCTTAGCTTTTTTGAGGCTGGCTACTGCCTCCGCTTGGTTTTCCTTGTCTCCTTGCTGGTACAAACCGACTCCTAAATTGTTTAAAGCATCGGGATATTGGCTGTTAATTTTAACGGCTTGTCTCCACTGAACAATTGCCTCGGGCAACTGCCCCTGACTTGCCATCGCCACGCCTAAATCGTTGTGAGCTTTGGCGTGTTGCGGGTTGACTTCAATTGCTTTTTGGAATAGACCGATCGCGTCGCTCATTTTACCTTGCCCCGACAGCATAGTTCCCAACTTGTAATAAGCATCCGCTTGTTTGGGATAGCGAGCGATTAGTTGCCGGTACAAAGCTTCGGCATTGACAGCATTTCCTTGACCGTAAAGGTCGTTGGCAGTTCTCAAACCCACCGTGTAGCCTTTACCTACAACTTCGCACTTTTTCTCTGAGTTGCCTTGCTGCTTGCAAATCCTGAGTTCGTCTCCCTTCATCTCGTAGGATAGAACTTCCCGAACTGCCGGCACTCGGCGCGGTGGCTGCAAGTTCTGCGACTGCAAGTTTTGCGAGAGTTGCAGGGCGATTGGCTCAGCCCCGGCCGGTTGGGCCGCTGCCACATTCCAGATTCCTGCACCCACCAAAATGCTTGGGGCGATCCACCTCAAAGGTTTTAACAAGCGAAACTCTCGATCGTTTTTCATGTCTTTTGTGGAAATGTGTTGTTGATATCCTGGGTTTGACTAGCGCCGTAAGAGTCGGAGCAGATGGGGGCCTACCCGATGAAATAGTTAGTTATTAACAGTCGAGATATTTTAGCACTGTGTGGCCGATTTTGAGTTAAATTAGAGTAGAATTCCGATCGATTCTCAGTCAACCTTAGCAGGAAAGTAGAAATGGGGCAGTCTCTTCTCACCATGATCGTTGCGCTCATCCTCGGCTACACTGTTAACTCAAGCTTCAAAATAGTCAGCGGCGGCGACGAAGCTTTAGTCGAACGTTTGGGTCAATACAAGCGCACCTTAAAGCCCGGATTCCACTTTATCAGCCCCTTGGTCGAAAAAGTCGTCTGCGTGGACACAAGCCGTGAAAGAGTTTTAGATACTAAACCTCAGTCAGCAATCACGGGAGATAATGTGGCTCTACAAGTGGATGCCATTGTGTATTGGCGGGTTGTGAATTTACAGAAAGCTTATTATGGAATCGATCAAATTGAAGATGCGATCGCCAACTTAGTTTTAACAACGTTTCGCGCTGAAATTGCTCGATTGCCAATGCAAGACGTCTTGGCTTCCCGAGATGACATGAATAAAAAGTTACTCAAGAGGTTAGACGAAGCTACTGAAAGTTGGGGCGTCAAAGTAATTAGGGTGGAAATTCAAAGCATTACACCTCCGAAAAGGGTGCAAGAAGCGATGGAATTGGAGCGCGCCACTAAGAGCGAGTGGCAAGCAATGGTCAATAAAGCGATCGGCACTAAGGAGTACATGAGGCTCTTAGTTGAAGCTTTAGACAACCATCCGAATAGCAAGCAAGTTTTGAATTACTTAGTAACCGAAAAATACTTAGAGGCTCAACAAAAATTGGGCGAAAGCGACAACGCCAAAATTCTGTTTATGGATCCCAAGAATATGTCAGAATCTCTCAACAATTTGATGGAGTCTATCCCTGATATCCCTTCGGAAGCTGCTGGCGGCGGGGAAATGAGAGTTATCGATACTCCAACTTCTCAAGATTGATTTCTGAAGATAGCGTCGGCTACCAGACAAACATCGTGCATTTCTCTGACATCGTGAACTCGCAAGATATCTGCCGAATTTGCGATCGCACCTGTACAAGCCGCCGCTGTCCCCCAAATTCTTTGTTTCGCCAATGGCTGATTCAAAATGTGACCGATGAAGCTTTTGCGCGATACTCCTACTAAAATTGGACAGTCCAAACCACGGAATTTGGCTAACTGCTGCAGAATTTCCAAGTTTTGACTGTAATTCTTAGCAAAGCCAATACCAGGGTCGAGAATTATGTGAGATTTGTCAATTCCCGCAGCAACTGCCACCGCAATTCTACTCTCTAAAAATTCCCTAATTTCCCCAATTAAATCCTGATAATCTGTCAGTTTTTGCATCGTCTGGGGAGTTCCCCGAATGTGCATCAAAATTATTGGCACTTTTAAATGAGCAACGGTTGACAGCATTTCCGAGTCAAAAGTTGCTCCCGAAATATCATTGATAATATCAGCTCCCGCCTCAACCGCAGATGAGGCCACCTGCGCTCTGGTAGTATCGACCGAAATAGGAACTGAGCCAAAACTCTCGGCTTTTTGCCGCAGTATCTGTACCACAGGTATAACGCGATCGATCTCCTCTGAAGAGGATATTTCCGCTGCACCGGGCCGAGTAGATTGACCGCCAATATCAATAATATCAACTCCAGATTTTACCATATTTTCCGCTTGCGCTAAAGCAGATTCTATGGTATAATAATCTCCGCCGTCGCTGAAACTGTCAGGGGTGACATTCAAAACGCCCATTAAATAAGTGCGTTTTCCCCACTCGAAAGATTTATTTCTAATGGTTAATTTGCGATCGGTCATGAGTTATTCTAAATCGCTCTACTTAAAAATATAACAGATAACTTTTAGGGGCTGGTTTAGCAAAAAGTCTCTGCCTCTGAATAAATAATTTTTGTACAAAACCCCCCTTTCGAGGGATCTGATATCATGTCCGATCGATTGACCATAATATCCCGGCCGGGCGGGTTTTTGAGATTGGAGATTGTTGGCAGATATTGGCAGGTTTACCCGCCCCTACCTGAGGTCGGGTAATCGACCGGACATGATATGAGAGGGGCAGATTTCGTACACATTAGATCGCCCAACTATCCCAGTCAGGGCGGGTGAGATCGCAAATTTAAGCAACTGCCGACAAATTTTTGGCGCGATCGCCAGTCCCTACTTAAATTTTCACAACTTGTAATTGACAATTCGAGCAAAACTCGCAGATTCCAAACTCGCACCGCCTACCAGAACCCCGTCAATCTCAGGCATGACCATAACTTCATCAATATTCTCCGGTTTAACAGAGCCGCCGTACTGAATTGGCACGTCAGGATTAGTCAATTTACTGCGAATCAAACCAATAACTCGGTTAGCTTCCTTCGTTTCGCAAGTATCGCCAGTCCCTATCGCCCAAATAGGCTCGTAAGCAATTACCAACTTCTGCTGGTCAACACCAACCAAATCTTTTCCCAACTGAGAAAAAATGTGAGATTCAGTTTCCCCTGCATCTCGCTGCTGCTTGGTTTCCCCGACGCACAGAATCGGAATTAAATCGTATTTCTGAGCAGCTTTCAGCCGCAAATTCACCGTTTCGTCAGTTTCCCCAAAATATTGGCGCCGCTCGCTGTGGCCTACGATGACATAGCGCACACCCAGTTCACTCAGCATTGGCCCGGAAATTTCCCCAGTAAAAGCTCCCGACTCTTGCCAGTGAACGTTCTGAGCACCGAGTCTGATCCGGCCCCCGTGCAAATTTTTCGAGAGGACAGCCAAGGAAGTGAAGGGAACGCAAAGCACGACTTCCCGTTCCTCTGGGGTTTCCGTCAGGCAGGACATGAATCCTTGAAGAAACTCTAGGGATTCTGCCCTAGTTTTGTACATTTTCCAGTTGCCAGCTATAACTATTTTGCGCACTATTTCTTTAAGTCCTTGTCCTTACAACGCAATTTATAGTCTAAAGCTTTAGCGTACCTTTCGATCCTTCATTGCCCAAACTCGATGCGAGCTTGCTCAACTAAGTCAACGGTGACGACTTCGGTTTCGGCTTCACGGGCCAACTGCTCGATGCGGACGCGAGCTTGTCCCCGGACAAAATAGGGAATATTTTTCAGCTTGGCCTTGGCTTCAGGCGTCCATTTGAGATCGTCGGAAAATTCGGAATCGGGCATGGCGTATTGGTCGATCGACTGCGATCATCTGTTGTCGCTTTTTGGATAAAAGTGTTTAATTACCCAAATTTATCATATTGGGTAAGTTTGCAGTAGCGATCTGAGCGTTGGTTAATAATTGCGATCGGCTGTCAAATTGCTACAGTATCTTTATTCTCTGCAACTTCAGTAAAATTGGTATTAGGGAACCCAGGAATGAAAAACTACGCAACTTTACTAAAAATTTACAGAAAAATATGTGTGTTTATAAGTATTTTCTCTTGTTAATCTCGGAGTTAACCTGTTGATTATAAATAATAAATGTAAATTTTACGGCTCTTCCGTACCTGTTATGCTAAATTGCCTCAGAGGATACCTAAAATCGTTGCGTAGCAACGATTTTAGGTATTAGCTCGAGTTAACTTAGGATGTTGAGGCATAAAATCGCGGTATAGCTGGCTTTGGAGTCATTTTGACTAACCGTTTGGCATAGTAAGTCCGGAAGAGCCCTTTTACTTAAGACTTGTGTAAATTTGTGTAAGTATTTTGCGTAAGTATAAGGTAAATCCAGGGTGACGTGAAATTCGCGGATACCTCAGTGCAATTACCCGATCGGCAATTTCACTCAAGTATAAACTTATCACTCGATCTACGCGCTCGCCAAGAACACCGAAATCAAATCATCACCCACTATCTCATGCAAAAAGTAGTTGTTGTCGGAGACTTCAGCGACTCCATTCGAGTTGCCCAATTTGAACCATTTCTCTACCACCAGAAACAGTTACGCAGCCAACTGGCATTGAATGTGGTGTCTGTCAATGCCAAAACCTTTGCAGATATGGGTGAAGCCTGTATCCGCAGCGATGCAGACATTCTATTTCTCGTTCCCGCTTGGAACGAACAACCGGATGAAGCCGAACGAGTCTTAGAAAAAGTTCGCCAACACCATCCCTCTCGTCAACTGATCTTTATCGATCCATTTGCCCAAGCCAGTTCCAGGTTTTTTAACGTGCTGCCTTACGTCGATCGATTTTTGAAGCGACAGCGCTATCGGGATGTGCAAGACTACAAGAACTCCTACATCGGCGGTTCGATGATGACAGATTTTCTGGCAACCGAAGGCGGGTTGAACTTCGAGGGGTGGCACGTCGGTTCTAAAGTACCTGCGGGATCTGAAAATCGGATTGCGACAGGTTGGAGTTTGGGAACGGCAAAACGCATGAAAAAAGCCTTATACAATCCCCTCTTTTCCATCTTTCCCCCTGCCAAAACCATCGATATCTTCTGCCGTTTGGCATTGGGAGACGAACATCAAAAAGAATGGTATTTCGAGTATCGAATGGGTGCAGTCAAAGCGGTTCAAAGCCTAGAATCTGACTATCGCCTTGCCGTCAGTGGCAAGTTTAACCATCGACTAGTACCTCGCCGCCAGTATTTCCGCGAAATCAAACAAAGTCGCATCGTTTTTAGTCCGTTTGGCTGGGGTGAAACCTGCTGGCGCGACTACGAAGCCGTATGCTACAACAGCTTGCTGGTGAAGCCGTCGGTGGAACATCTCAATGTTGAGCCGAATATTTTTGTGGCCGGAGAAACCTACGTGCCGGTGCGATGGGATTGGGCTGATTTAGCAGAAACGTGCAGCTACTATCTAGCCCATCCAGAAGCAGCCGATCGAATTATCCGCAATGCCCGTCGCGCCTATCAAGATTATTTTACCAATAACAGCTTCGTCCAAACGATCGCCTCGGCACTTTCTCCCTAGCTTTGTTAAGGTGTTGAAGAAGACTCTCAAACCCTTAAAATTTCCTAGCGGGCGAGTGTTAAATCTTCTTCTTTTAACAGGGCAGAGGCAATCAACCTATTCCAATTTCATTCTTGAAGCTTTATGCTAAGCTGTTCATTATTTAAATCTCAGAGGCTATTTAAGCCAGTAAAAGGTTTCAGCCTCTGAAATACGCAGTTTAAATGCTAAACAGCTTATGCAGCTTCATATTAAATTGGTATTAGGGCAGTCGCCTTCTTTAATTAAAAAAGCTCCTGCCGTTAAGCAGGAGCCTTTTTCAATCAGACAATCAAATCAGGAATAAACTCGATCGATTAGTCTAAGTTTGGCATAGAAAGTACCGCTTCATTTTCGCGATCGATACCCTTCTCAAAGCCAGCGACAGCCGCGCGAGCGCGACCAGCGTGCCACAAGTGGCCGACCAAGAAGAAGAAACCCATCACAAAGTGGAAACAGGACAGCCAAGAACGAGGAGAAGTGAAGTTAAACGAGTTAACTTCAGTCGCCACACCGCCCACAGAGTTCAAAGAACCCAAAGGAGCGTGAGTCATGTACTCAGCCGCGCGGCGAGCTTGCCAAGGCTGAATGTCATTCTTGATTTTGTTCAAGTCCAAACCATTAGTACCGCGCAAGGGTTCCAACCAAGGGCCTTGGAAATCCCAGAAACGCATCGTTTCACCGCCGAAAATGATTTCGCCAGTAGGAGAGCGCATCAGGTATTTACCCAGACCGGTGGGGCCTTGTGCAGAACCGACGTTAGCACCCAAGCGTTGGTCGCGGATCAGGAAGGTCAAAGCTTGCGCTTGAGAAGCTTCCGGGCCCGTCGGGCCGTAGAATTCGCTGGGGTAAGCAGTGTTGTTGAACCAGACAAAGCAGCAAGCGATGAATCCCATCAGGGACAAAGCGCCCAAGCTGTAAGACAGGTAAGCTTCGCCAGACCAGATTAAGGCGCGGCGAGCCCAGCCGAAAGGCTTGGTCAAAATGTGCCAAACACCGCCAGCGATACAAATCAGGCCGAGCCAGATGTGACCGCCGATGATGTCTTCCATGTTGTTGACGCTGCAAATCCAGCCTTCGCCACCAAAAGGAGAGCGAGTCAAGTAGCCAAAAATCACAGCCGGGTTGAGAGTGGGGTTCGTGATAATACGCACGTCGCCGCCGCCCGGAGCCCAAGTGTCGTAGACACCGCCGAAGAACATGGCTTTAGCTACCAGCAGCAAAGCGCCACATCCCAACAGAATCAGGTGGTAGCCGATGATGTTGGTCATCTGGTTCTTATCTTTCCAGTCGTAGCCGAAGAACGAAGAGTATTCTTCGAGAACTTCCGGGCCGCGAACGGCGTGATAAATGCCGCCCAAACCGAGAACAGCAGATGAAATCAAGTGAAGAACGCCGACTACGAAGAACGGGAAGATATCCGTAACTTCACCGCCGGGGCCGACGCCCCAACCCAAAGTAGCGACGTGGGGCATCAAAATTAAGCCCTGTTCGTACATGGGCTTTTCTGGGATAAAGTGAGCGACTTCAAACAAAGTCATTGCACCGGCCCAGAACACGATCAAGCCAGCGTGAGCGACGTGTGCGCCCAGCAGTTTGCCGGAGAGATTGATTAAACGAGCGTTGCCAGACCACCAAGCGAACCCGGAGGATTCTTGGTCGCGACCGCTTGCGTAGGAATTAGAGAGCGTTACCACCCGGTAGAACCTCCAACGATTTTAGATTTTGGATTTTGGGTTTTTTTGTTTCCCTAGTAGGACGCGGGATCGCCGCGCCTGCCCCGGGGAATAGGGATTTGAATTTCAGATTAATTTAAAACAATTAAATTAATCTGAAATCCAAATCCAGATTTTTTTAAAGTGCATTACCGCGAGGCAGAACTTCTTCAGGGAAGATGAAGTTTTCGTGGGGTTGGTCCGTAGGAGCCATCCAAGCACGAATGCCTTCGTTAAGCAGAATGTTCTTAGTGTAGAACGTTTCAAACTCAGGATCTTC